>JBOHFU010001288.1:0-1000 GCA_050699675.1 Pseudonocardiaceae bacterium | reverse complement strand
AGGTGGTGCACGGGATCCCGAGTCGTGAGCAGGTGCTCGCCGACGGCGACCTGCTGTCCATCGACTGCGGCGCGATCCTCGACGGCTGGCACGGTGACGCCGCGGTGACGGTGCACATCGGGACCGTTGCGGACGCCGACGCCCGGCTGTCCGCCGCCTGCCGGGCCGCACTGGAGGCCGGGATCACGGCGGCGCGACCCGGTGGCAGGCTGACCGACATCTCGCATGCGGTGGAGTGTGCAGCGCTGGCCGCCGCCGCCGCGCACGGTGTGTCCTACGGGATCGTGGCCGACTATGGGGGCCACGGCATCGGTACGGCCATGCACATGGACCCCTTCCTGCCCAATGTGGGTCGCCCCGGTCGCGGCCCCCGCCTGGTGGTCGGGATGGCCCTGGCGATTGAGCCGATGCTCACCGCGGGCACCGACAAGACCGAGGAACTCGACGACGGCTGGACCGTGGTGACCCTGGACGGGTCCCGTGCCGCGCACTGGGAGCACTCCGTCGCCGTGACCGAGGACGGCCCGCTGGTGCTCACGGTCGAGTAGCGCGGCTATACCCGTTGCGCCCAATGGCCGTACCCGTTCGGCGATGCGCAGCAACCCTTCGCTGAGGCTGGCCCCCTCCCGCTGATATTCCGCCGGAGACTGGTGGGGTCGCCGGGCCACCAGTACCCGGCCAGCGAAAGGCGGGAAGCCATGAGCATCCTCGAAGGCAAAGCAGTGGTGATCACCGGAGCCGGTCGCGGTTTGGGGGAGGCGTACGCGCTGCACGCCGCCCGGGCCGGAGCCTGCGTCATGGTCAACGACGTCGACGGCGAGCTGGCCGAGGCGGTCGCCGCACGGATCGTCGGGCAGGGCGGCCGAGCGGTGGCCAGCGCGCAGTCGGTCCGCGATCCGGATCAGGCCAGCGGGATCGTCGAGCGGTGCCTGGCGGAGTTCGGCAGGGTGGACGGCCTGGTGAACAACGCCGCGCTCCGCTACCAGGCGCTGCCCTGGGA
>JBOHFU010001287.1:0-1002 GCA_050699675.1 Pseudonocardiaceae bacterium | reverse complement strand
CCTTCTACCGGCAGGCGGGCACGATCCCGCACAAGCGGCACACTCAGCACCGTCGCCCTGACGGCTCGCTGTACTACGAGGAGCTCATCGGCGCCGACGGCTTCTCCTCGGACTCCTCGCTGCTCTATCACGAGCAGATCCCCTCGGCGATTGTCGACGCCCGGTCGTGGGTTCTGCCCGACTACCGCACGGCACCCAACGAGCCGCTGCTACCGCGGCACCTGCGGCTGCACGAACTCTTCGGCGGCCAGGAGTGGAAACGTCACGACGTGGTGACCGGGCGGCGGCTGCTGCTCGGCAACGCCGACGTGCGGATCAGCTACGTCGTCGCAGGCGAAACCTCGCCGTTGTACCGCAATGCCCTGGGCGACGAGTGCGTCTACGTCGAGTCCGGGTCGGCGACGGTGCAGACGGTGTTCGGTCCGCTGCCGGTCGGCATCGGTGACTACGTCGTGCTGCCGCGCGCCACCACCCACCGGTGGGTGCCGAGCCCGGACGGACCGCTGCGCGCGTACTGCATCGAAGCGAACAGCCACATCGCCCCGCCACCGCGCTACCTGTCCCGGTTCGGCCAGTTCCTGGAACACGCCCCGTACTGCGAGCGCGACCTGCGGGGTCCTGGCCGGCCCGAGTTGGTCGATGGCACCGACGTGGAGGTCCTGGTCAAGCACCGCGGCGCTGGAACAGCGGGCGTTGCCGGCACGGTCTACACCTACCCACGGCATCCCTTCGACGTGGTGGGCTGGGACGGTTGCCTCTACCCGTACGCGTTCAACGTCGCCGACTTCGAGCCGATCACCGGGCGCATCCACCAGCCGCCACCAGCGCATCAGGTCTTTGCCGGCACCGGGTTCGTGATCTGCAATTTCGTGCCTCGCAAGGTCGACTACCACCCGCTGGCGGTACCGGTGCCCTACTACCACTGCAACGTCGACTCCGACGAGGTCATGTTCTACTGCGGCGGCGACTACGAGGCGCGCAAGGGCAGCGGCATCGGTCCGG
>JBOHFU010001286.1:0-1004 GCA_050699675.1 Pseudonocardiaceae bacterium | reverse complement strand
CGAACACCAGCACGTACCCGGGCATCGCCAGCGGCAGCACCAGGGCCCAGTCCAGCCAGCGGCGACCCGGGAAGTCGTAGAACGAGACGAGTACCGCCAGCCCACCGCCGATCACGAGCGTCCCGGCGGCGACCCCGACGCCGAGCGCGACGCTCTTGGCCAGCGCCGGCGGCAGCAGCGTCCGGGCGATCTGGTCGAACGCCTCACCCCCGACCAGGAAGCTGGCGGGCAGCGCCACCAGCGGTCCGGCCACCGCGAGCGCGACGAGGACGCCCAGCACCGCCCATCCCGGAGGTCGCCGGCGGGTCCGGCGCTGCGGCGTCGCCGGCGACGGCGCTGCCCCGCGGACCGGGGACGCTAGTTCCACCCGACCTCCAGCATCAGGGCGACGGCCTCGCCGAGCCGGGGCCCGGCCTCCTCGACGGCGATCGGGTCGGTCTTCACGTCGGCCCAGTCCCGGATGTACGCGGGCGGCGGCACGGTCGGGTTCGCGGCGAACTCGCCGAGGGACACGATCTCCTCCTGGGCGGGCGGTGAGGTGAGCCACTCCATCAGCGCCACCGCGGTCGGCACGGCGTCCGAGCCGCGCACCACGCCGACGCCGGAGACATTGGTGTGGGCGCCGGCCCCGTTCTGGTCGGGCCAGGCCGGCGCGACCGGGAAGTCAGGGTTGTCCTTCAGCGCCCGCGCGAGGTAGTAGTGGTTGCTCAGCCCGACGTCGCAGTCACCGGCGGCCATCACCGCGAGCATCTCCCCGTCGGAACCCAGGATCTTCGGGTCATTGGCCATCCACGAGCGCAGCAGCTCCGCGGTCGCCTCCCGCCCCCGCTTGACGATCATGTCGGCGACCAGCGACTGGTTGTACTCGCTGTTCGAGGTGCGCAGGCAGGTGCGGCCGGCGAAGCGCGGATCGCCGAAGGCGGTGTAGCTGGTCACCGCGCCTTCGGGGACCCGCTCGGTGGACACGACGGGCACGCGCAGCCGGGTTGCCAGCGCCCACCAGG
>JBOHFU010001285.1:0-1005 GCA_050699675.1 Pseudonocardiaceae bacterium | reverse complement strand
GGCGTTCCTGGTCGCGGTCAAACGCATGGGTAGCCTGGACGACTTGTCCCGCGAGTTCGCCCGGGAGCATTCGGAACGGCTGTGGAAGCAACTGGTGCTGACCGGCCAGACCGACAGCCCGGTGGCGGAAACCCGGTCGCGGCGTGACCTGCTCGCGATGGTCATCTGCGCGGCGGGCGCGGCGGCGTCCATCAAGGTGCCGGAGCTGTTCGGGATGAGGTTGGAGGAGGACGGCTCGTTCTACGGGCCGAACTTCAGCCTGTTCGCGCTGCCCTGGCTGGCGGCCTTCCTAGCCTGGCGCCGTCAGGCCCGACGCCCGCTGATCGGGATACTGGTGGCGCTGTTCGCGCTCGGCGCCGTGGCGGCCAACGCCTATCCCCTGGCCGACACGTCGCAGTCGGTGGTCGTCACCAGCATCCACCTCCCCATCGCCCTGTGGCTCGTGGTGGGTCTGGCCTATGTGGCCGACGACTGGCGCTCGTCCCCTCGACGCATGGACTTCATCCGCTTCACCGGCGAGTGGTTCGTCTACTTCGTCCTCATCGCCCTCGGCGGCGGTGTACTCATCGCGTTCATGTTCGGCACCTTCGAGGCCATCGGGATCGCCCCGGAGGAGTTCATCACGCAGTGGCTCCTTCCCTGCGGCGTCGTGGCCGCGATCGTCGTGGCCGCCTGGCTCGTCGAGGCCAAGCAGAGTGTGGTCGAGAACATCGCCCCGGTGCTCACGCAGCTGTTCACTCCACTGTTCACGGCAGTCCTGCTAGCCTTCCTCGTTGCCATCGGCTGGACCAGCGCTGGCATCGACATTGAGCGCGAAGCGCTGATCCTGTTCGACCTCCTGCTGGTCGTGGTGCTGGGGTTGCTGCTCTACTCGATCTCAGCCCGCGATCCGCTGGCCCCGCCCGGCCTGTTCGACAAACTGCAGCTCGCCCTCGTGGTCAGCGCGTTGGCCATCGACGTGCTGGTGCTCCTGGAGATCACCGGGCGCATCACCGAGTACGGCAC
>JBOHFU010001284.1:0-1006 GCA_050699675.1 Pseudonocardiaceae bacterium | reverse complement strand
AATCATGATCACCAGGCTGTCGACGCTGTTCCTGCGCACCCTGCGCGAGGACCCGGCGGACGCCGAGGTGCCCAGCCACAAGCTGCTGGTGCGCGCCGGATACGTCCGCCGCGTCGCCCCGGGGATCTATTCGTGGTTGCCGCTGGGTCTGCGGGTGCTGCGCAACATCGAGGCCGTGGTGCGCGAGGAGATGGACGCGATCGGCGCGCAGGAGATCCAGTTTCCCGCGCTGCTGCCCCGGGAGCCCTACCAGGTCACCGGACGCTGGACCGAGTACGGCGCGAACCTGTTCCGGCTGCACGACCGCAAGGGTGCCGACTACCTGCTCGGCCCCACCCACGAGGAGCTGTTCACGCTCACCGTCAAGGGCGAGTTCAGTTCCTACAAGGACTATCCAGTGATCCTCTACCAGGTGCAGAACAAGTACCGGGACGAGGAGCGTCCCCGAGCCGGGATCCTGCGCGGCCGGGAGTTCCTGATGAAGGACTCGTACTCCTTCGACTTGTCCGACGAAGGGCTCGTGGAGTCCTACCGGCGCCACCGCGAAGCCTATGTCAAGATCTTCGACCGGCTCGGGCTGCGCTACGTGATCGTGTCGGCGATGTCCGGCGCGATGGGCGGCTCGGCCAGCGAGGAGTTCCTCGCCGAATCGGAGACCGGCGAGGACACCTTCGTGCGCAGCCCCGAGTCCGGGTACGCGGCCAACGTCGAGGCGGTGACCACGCCGGTGCCGCCGGAGCTGCCCATCGACGGTCAGCCAGCGGCCCGGGTGCTGCACACCCCGAACACCCCCACCATCGACACGCTGGTTGAGCACCTCAACGGCGCGAATCTGGGCCGCGCCTTCACCGCCGCGGACACCCTGAAGAACGTCCTGGTCAAGACCCGGCCACCGGACGTTTCGGACTGGGCTTTGCTCGGTGTCGGGATTCCCGGCGACCGTGAGGTCGACCTGAAACGGCTGGCGGCCTCGCTTGCGCCGGCCGAGGTGGCGCTGCTGGACGAG
>JBOHFU010001283.1:0-1009 GCA_050699675.1 Pseudonocardiaceae bacterium | reverse complement strand
GGCCCGATGAGCAGGGAGGGTAGACCATGACAGCTATGAGCAGTGACCCGAGCTTCGCCGGGGTCGCCGCAGGTCGCCCATTCACGGTGCACGACCTGGAGGCCATGCCCGATGACGGCCACCGCTATGAACTCATCGACGGGGTGCTCATCGTGACCCCTGCCCCGGGCTGGTATCACCAACAGGGCAGTGGCGCTCTGTTCGTGCAGCTCTGGAACGCGTGCACGCCAGAGTTCCGGGTGCTCTCGGCGCCCTTCGGTGTCCGCACCTCGGTCCGCAACGAGCTCCAGCCCGACATTCTGGTGGCCCGCTACGTCGATCTCACGCTGAAGAACCTGCCGGTCGCGCCGGTGCTCGCGGTCGAGGTGCTGTCCGCGAGCACCGCGCTCAACGACCTGAACAACAAGAAGGCCGCGTATGAGCGGATGGGAGCCGCGTCGTACTGGGTGATCGATCCGGAGCCGCCCGGCGGGCTGACCGTCTTTGAGCTCGACTCGCAGGGTCGCTACCGGGAGGTGGCGAGAGTCTGCGGGGACGAGAAGTTCACCACTGAGCGGCCTTTCCCGATCACGATCATTCCGGCCCGGCTACTGGACGGCCTGCGCCCGTAACGTCGCCTTCCGGATCAGCGGGTGAAGACGATCTTGCCGGCAGTGTCGCCGTCGAGCATCGCTTTGAAGCCCTGCTCGGCGTCGGACATCGGCAGCGTCGCGCCGATGTGCGGGCGCACCCCGGTGATGTCCAGGAAGGACAGCAGATCGCGAAGCTCGTCGCGGGTCCCCATGGTGGAGCCGATCATCCGCAGCTGCAGGAAGAACAGCCGCTGTAGCTCGGCGCGATCGGCGTCCCCGCTGGTGGCGCCGGAGCAGACGATGATCCCGCCCGGCTTGAGTGCTTTCGCCGAATGGGACCAGGTGGCCTTGCCGACGGTCTCGAACACCGCGTCGACTCGCTCCGGCAGCCGCACACCAGGTTCGAACGTCTCATCCGCGCCCAGCGAGCGGGCCAG
>JBOHFU010001282.1:0-1010 GCA_050699675.1 Pseudonocardiaceae bacterium | reverse complement strand
CGCGTTGCCGGCGTTCCTGGTGCCCTTCGCCTTCGTGCTCACCGGAAACGGCGCCGCCCTGCTCACCCGCGGCTCACCAGGGACCATCCTCTGGACGGCCGCGATCTCGGCGGTCGCGGTGGCCGCACTGGCGGTGGCCACCGGTGGCTGGCTGATCCGCCCGGCCGGGCGCGCGGAACGGGTCTTGTGCTTGGCGGCCGCGCTGTTGCTGCTCTACTTGGAGCCGGCCGCGATCGCCGCAGGTGCGGCCCTGCTGGCCGCCGCCGTCGTGATCCACCTGCTGACGTCCCGCGCACCTGCCGCACCTGGGAGTAATGGATGATGCCGCACCGATCCGCGTGGGCGTTGCTCGTCGCTGCGCTGGCCGTGATCAGCCTGGTGGCCTGCGGTGGCCGCCAGCAGACCGCCGCCCCCGGTGACGGCGCCGGATGCGAGATCACCGCGGACAGCCGGATCAGCATCGCGACCGGTAACACCGGCGGCGTCTACTACGTCCTCGGCGGGGCGTTCGCCGAAGCGGTGAGTTCTGCCACCGCTGGCAAGCTCAAGGCCACCGCCGCCGAGACCGGCGCCTCGGTGCAGAACATCCAGCAGGTCGTCGCGGGCAACTACCAGGTGGCGTTCTCGCTGGCCGACACCGCCGCCGACGCGGTCAACGGGACTGGGTCCTTCGCCGGCGCCCCGCAGCCGATCAGGGCGCTGGCCCGGCTCTATCCCAACTTCAGCCAGGTCGTGGTCCGCTCCGACGCCGGCATCACCACCCTGGCCGATCTGCGCGGCAAGCGGGTATCAACCGGATCACCGAAGTCCGGTACCGAAGTGATCGCAAACCGGATGCTGGCCGCCGCCGGGCTGAACCCGGACACGGACCTGGCTGCCCAGCGACTCGACATCGGCACCAGCGTGGACGGGATGAAGGACGGCACGATCGATGTCATGTTCTTCTCCGGTGGGCTGCCCACCCCCAACATCACCGACCTGTTCACCAGCCTCGGCGCCAAGGTCCGGTT
>JBOHFU010001281.1:0-1010 GCA_050699675.1 Pseudonocardiaceae bacterium | reverse complement strand
GCCCACGCTCGTTCGTCTGCGGTGAGGTCACCACCGGTCTCGGTCAGAGCTTGCGCCAGCATCGCTCCCCAGCCGGCGACATCATCGAGAGACACCCGCACCGCGTGCTGCACGAAGCCCGAAACAGTCTGGGCCTTTCCGGCTCCGACCAAGCTACGGATGTGTGCCAGCTGGTCTTCATCCAGGGTGATGGTGACCTTCTTCGTTGCCATACCAGATACCATACAGTCCAGCTGCGGCCCGCCACCAGCGCCTCACGACCGGGCGGTGGAGCGATTTTGTGGCTCACAGAGAGTGAGTCTGGCAGCCACGATAAGTGATCGAGACGGGCCGTGGCACCATATCGCCCGTGACTAGCAGGCAGACCCACAGCAACGGCCGGCACGCCAGACCGGATCTACCGTCCGGGGTGCGGTCACTGCCGCTGTCACCGGACCCTCCCCGTCAGCATGCCGACGCATCCCTGGGCGAGCTGGTGCGGGAGGCTGCCACGCACTTCTCCACCTTGTTCCGCGCGGAGGTGGAGCTGGCCAAGGCGGAGGTGACAGCCGAGGTCCGTAAGGGCGTCAAGGGCAGTATCTTCTTCATCCTCGCCCTAGCGATCCTGATCTTCAGCCTGTTCTTCCTGTTCATCGCGATGGCCCAGGTGCTGGCTGTCTGGCTGCCGCAGTGGGCGGCCTTCAGCATCGTCTTCGGTCTCATGCTGGTCATCGCGGCGGGATTCGGGCTGCTGGGCTGGCGCCGGGTGCGCAGTATCCGAAAGCCGGAACGCACGATCAGCTCCGTCCGTGACACCGGGGCGGCGCTGAGCCGACGGCGCGCCCACCAGCATGGCGCCGATCAGCCCTGGGAGTGAGCCGTCCGCCGGATCCCAGCTCAGTCCGGTTTCCTGGGCCCTGGACACATCGGGACGTGTCGGCCAACGGGATCCGGCTGCACGTGGCGGAGGCCGGTTCCGGCCCGCTGGTGCTCTTGCTGCACGGCTTCCCGGAGTTCTGGTGGTCCTGGCG
>JBOHFU010001280.1:0-1011 GCA_050699675.1 Pseudonocardiaceae bacterium | reverse complement strand
GTGCTCGAACAACCGCCGGAACGGATACTGGGTCGCCGCCCCCACCGTCACCACCACCCGAACCACCCCCTCGGGTGCCCGCGGCAGCTCAACCGGCTCATACCCGTCGAACACACTGCCCGCGTAACCCCACCACCGATCCGCCCAACTCGGGTACTGGGTGTAAGTCCGCACCCCCGGCACCCACTGCAGAACCCGCCCGGTCAGCGACGGCGCGCTCACCCGCGTGGCGCTCTCGATGTAATGACACTCCACACCCCGCGCCGCCAGATACGGCAAGTACCCCAGCGCGATCCCCGACCCCGTCGACACCGCCCTGGTCAACTTCCGGCGCTCCATCAACCGGCGCGCATCGGGGATACACCGAAGCACATCGGGAACACTGCGCACACCCACGTAGGGCACGAACTCCACGTCCCGATCCGCCAACATCGACCGGCTCTGCTCATTCGCATGAGTCACCCACACCGAGTCGCCGTTGGGCGCACGATGGGACGGGATCCGGCCCGCCAGGCTGTCGAGCTCGGCAAGGTGGCCGCCGGTGCCAGCGAGGAACAGCGTGGTCACCCCCGCCTCCCTTCGAGCGAACCCCGCGTTCCACGGGGATCGCAGACCGACGCCCTTGTTCCAGAAACGTACCGCCAACTACCCTCGACTGGTTGCCGCGTCGGCTTCATCGCAAGCTGGGCACTGTGGGTTACTGCGAGTAGAGTGGATGTGACGCGCTGAATGCGGGCCGTTGCACAGAGTCCTCGACGCCGAACGGGGTTAACAGTGCCTGATTGCTGCAAGTCGAGTCCGGACGGGGACCGATGACCACGCTGTTTGTCGCATCAACCGGTGGGCACCTCACCCAGCTCGACAGCCTGGCGAGCCGGATCCCGCCCAACGGTGCGTCGCTGTGGGTGACTCATGCGAATGAGCAGAGCCGGTCGATGTTGGCGGATCGGGACGTGGAGTTCGTGCCCTACGTGGGTGTGCGCAGTGTTCCCGATGTGCTTCGGTGTATCC
>JBOHFU010001279.1:0-1015 GCA_050699675.1 Pseudonocardiaceae bacterium | reverse complement strand
GTTCGTGGTTCTACATCGTCGACGTAGGAGACGTCGTCGACCATGACAGTGATGCGTGTCACGGATCAGCTCCTCGCCCCGGTCGGGCACCGACCGGATGTGGTGGGTGACCCTCGGCGACCGGGAATCACCGAGGAGCCGTTACTCCAGTGTGTACGGCTTGCCCCATCCCACCGCGCATCAGGCACCGCCGCAACGGCGTCCGCGTACTAGCGAATCCCCTGGTCAGAACGCCATGACGGGGCCATCCGCAAATCCCCGCAACTGCGCATGGAATGAACGAAAATCACCGCGAACGCGGCTGATTGAGGCATAGATCGGCCGACCGGTTCACTCGGTCGAGGGAGCTAACAGCAACGCCGTAGTGGTCCGGCCAGGCCATCTACCAGCCCGGCCAGCGACGTCGGCACCGTGGTGGTCAGGGTCAGCGGGCACCTCCCTGAATAAGCTCCGGGCCTGCGACCGGTTCACCCGAGGGAGGACCGCCCGGAGGCGCTAACCGCAGCCGGGGTGGCGCCTGCTTCGCAAAACCGAAGGGTTCGAGGTGGTGGTCCAGGATGCCGTCGAAGGCCGCCGCGACGTCCTCGGTTGCCCAGCTGTCCCGATGCAGCACCGGGTCCTTGAACCCGGCCTGGCGCACGAGCTGCAACGCGTCCCCGGTGAACCGGATGAGCTGCCCGGTGACGCCCTCGGCGCGGTCGGAGAGCAGGTAGGTGATCAGCGGGGCCACCCGCTCCGGGGTGCGCTGCGGCGTGACGTACAACTGAATGGCGGGGGTGGAACGCTCCGCCATCCGGGTCCAGGCCAGTGGGCAGACGCCGTTGACTCGCACCCCCACCTCCGCCAGGTCCAACGCCCAGGAATAGGTGAGGGACGCGACCGCCCCTTTGGAGGCCGAGTAGGCCCCCGCGCCGCGCGATCCGAGCGACGAACCCGATGAGATGTTGACGATCGACCCGGCGCGTTGCCTGCGCATCACCCGCGCGGCAGCGATACCGCAGTAGAGCACACCCAA
>JBOHFU010001278.1:0-1019 GCA_050699675.1 Pseudonocardiaceae bacterium | reverse complement strand
GCTGTGCCCCGCGCCGACAGGTTCCAGGCTCCCTCGGAGTCGGTCCAACGGCGTAGCCGCCGCTCGCGGTGAAGCCGCCGGTTGGTGGCATCTCGGTTGGGATCGGCCGCCGCCTTGGTGCGGGCGCAGCGTTCGCGCAGCTCACCCAGGCTCGAGCCCGCCGCAGCGTGCAGCAACGACTCCTCGGCGTCGGGCTTGGACGCGGCCGCGTCGGCGATGTGGTCGGCTTGCGTCCGCGACAGCTCGCCGCGCCGCATGGCGGAACGCGTATGCGGCAACATGCGAACCCTCTTCGAGGTCTCCAGCGAGCTGCGTGCCGCACCCAACGACGAGCCGGACTTGCGGGCCAGGTACTCCGGAGCGCTGCGGTCGCCTGCACGCTGCCACACCCTCGATTCGTCGACTCGGGCGGCTAGGAGGGTCTTCGCCGAAGCGGCGAGCCGCTCGATCGCATCGAAGGCCTGCCACATGGCCGGGGCCTCGGGCAACGGCACGGCGTCGGGTTCGAGGCGACCCACCAGATCGCGCATCTCGGCAAGCCGTTCACGCACGGCCGCAACGCTCGTTGACTCGAACATGTGCGCGACTGTAGTGGACATATAGGTATTCGACAAGCATTTTAGAGATTAATCAGTGAATTCAATAGCAATTAGATAAGAATCGAGGCTTGCTGATCGTGCACGGGAGAACACGGATGACGCGTCCTCATCCGTCAGTCGTGCCTGTACTAGTGCATCCCCGCAGAAGTTACACGCGTGTGATTTGCTGGTCCCACGTTCGGGTCGAGGGAGGGACCAGCATGTGGAGCGTGCCTGCGTTGGAGATCACGGTGGAGGAACGAGCGGAACTGGAACGTCGGGTGCGGGCGCACACGACACCGCAACGGATGGTCCGCCGGTGCCGAGTGGTGCTGATGGCGGCCGATGGGGTGCCGAGCCGCCGGATCGGCCCCGAGGTCGGCATGAGTGAGCAGTACGTGGGGATGTGGCGACGCCGGTTCGAGGCCGACCGCCTCGCGG
>JBOHFU010001277.1:0-1021 GCA_050699675.1 Pseudonocardiaceae bacterium | reverse complement strand
GGAACCGAATACTGCAAGTCAGATAGCGCGCCCGAAGAGATTCGAACTCCCAACCTTCTGATCCGTAGTCAGATGCTCTATCCGTTGAGCTACGGGCGCCTGTTCTGTTGTCGGCCAGCATAAAATCTAACTCTCGGCGGAGGCTCCGGGATTTGAACCCGGGAGGGGGCGTAACCCCCAACCGCATTAGCAGTGCGGCGCCATAGACCAGACTAGGCGAAGCCTCCCGGGGCCCTTCGAGGCCGCCAGGTGAACAGCCTACACAGCGGGCCGCTGATCGGGCAAAGCGGGTAGCCGACCGCTCGGCGCCGGCAACGCTGCTGGTTACAGGCCTATGTGCACCGAACTGTCGGACCCCCGCCGTACCCTCGTACCTGTGCACGAGCCACGGGTACAGATGGTTGAAGGACGGCCACGACCGCGGTTGAGTCCGTTGGTCGCGGGCTACACCGGATACCGGATCGAGGGCGCCGAACCCGGCGTGCACCGCGGCCTGCCGTCGCGTCACCTCACCTTCATTGTCACCCTCAGCGGCACAGTGGATCTTGCGACGATGCCCGATCCCACCCAGCCACCGGCCTCGTTCGTCGCGCTCGCCAGCGGGCTACACGCCGCTCCGGCCGTGATCCGTCATGATGGCCACCAGCACGGCGTCCAGTTGGGCCTCACCCCGCTGGGCGCCCGGGTGCTGCTGGGGCTGCCCGCCGGTGAGCTGGCCACCGCGGTTGTCGATCTGGACACCCTGCTGGGGCCGATCGCCGGTGAGCTCGTCGGCCGGCTGCGGTCCGCGTGCACCTGGACCGAGCGCTTCCTCGAACTGGACCAGACGCTGAGCAGCATCGCTGGGCAACGGGAACGGGACGGACCGGCGCCGGAGCTCGGGTGGGCCTGGCGGCGGCTGACCGCCTGCCATGGCCGGGTCGAGGTCGGCTCGCTGGCCAAGGAGGTCGGGTGGAGCAGAAGGCACCTGGGTGAGCGCTTCCGGCGCGAATTTGGCCTGACCCCGAAGGTGGCAGGTCGG
>JBOHFU010001276.1:0-1021 GCA_050699675.1 Pseudonocardiaceae bacterium | reverse complement strand
TTGACTTCCCGCATCGCTGTGGTGGATCAACTCACCCGGGACCGTCGGGTTGCCTTCGCGGCCACGCTGCCACAGGGCCATCCGCAACGGGATCATGACCAGGTCGGTCACTTTGGAGGTCGAGGCGTGCCAGGCCACGATCCGTTGGGCGAAGCAGTCGACGATGAATGCGACGTAGACGAACCCGGCCCACGTCCGGACGTAGGTGAAGTCGGTGATCCAGACCCGGTTCGGAGCTTCGGCGGTGAAGTCGCGGTCGAGCAGGTCACCGGCCCGTTTGCCGTCCTTGGCGGGGATCGTGGTGCGGATGCCCTTGTCGCGGCGCACCCCGGACAACCCGAGGGTGCGCATGGCCCGGTCGACCGCGCCGGCGCTGACCTCGGGCATCGACGTGCGACGCAGGTAGGCGGTCATCTTCCGCCGCCCATACAAGCCCTCCGCGGTCAGCCTGCGCCGACCGTCGGGCCCGCTCGTCCAGGCGATGCTGCGGACCGCGTCGACGACCTGCGCGTCACCGATCGTGCGGGCCGCCGGCCGACGGCAGCGCCAGGCACGGTAGGTCCGCGCAGCGACCTGGCAGCCCTGCTCACGCAGCACCCGGCAGATCGACTCGACTGCGTGACCCTCGGCTCTCATGGTGTCGATGAACCCCATGATCAGCGGTTGCGGGGGTCGAGTTCCCCGGCGAAGAAAACCGTCGCGGCCTTCAAGATCGCGTTGTCTTCCTCCAACCGGCGGACCCTAGCCTTGAGCGCCTTGACCTCCGCATGCTCCTCGCTGCTCACCCCGGGGCGGGTCCCGGCGTCGATGTCGTACTGCACGATCCAACGGCGCACCGTCTCACGACCGAGACGTTCACGCGCCGCGATCACCCTGGCCAGCTCCGTCGGTGTCGCATACTCCGAACGGTGCTCAGCAATCGTCCGCATCACCCGCTCACGAACAGCAAGATCGATCTTCTTCGGCATGGTGCACATCCTTCCAACTCAGAAAGATGCGGCATCAAACCTGGGGCGCTTCA
>JBOHFU010001275.1:0-1022 GCA_050699675.1 Pseudonocardiaceae bacterium | reverse complement strand
AGGTCATCCGCCAGCCGTGGCAGCACTGGCTGACCCACACGGTGATCGACGAGTTCAGCCGGATCGCGCAGATCAAGGGACAGCGCGCCCGTAACGTCCTCACCTCGGCTAAAACCCGCCGCCAGACGGTCGCCAAGGCGTTAGCCAGCTGCCCACCCGACGAGTGGATCGGCGTGGACGCCCTGTTCACAACCATGCGACGGGACAACCTGAGCCCCACCATCGCCCGCGGCGAGATGGCGCTATGGATGCTGTATCTCGTCGACGCCCAGTACGGCAGTCTGGGCTACGACGGCTTCCATGCGTGGGAGATCCTCGAAGGCCGCTACACCCTTGCGGTGCTGTTCGAATACGCCGGCACACTGGGACTTTTTGACCTCGACTACGTTCACCCGACGGGAGCCCGGGAGGACTTCCAAGATAATTGTGGCGGTGACGATCTAGAGACGTTGAGCAGGTACGACGGCCTACAGGCGATCCGACTCACCGCACTGGGCCGCTACACCCTGGGCTGACCGACACATACCAGCCGCTCGCCAACAAGGCACAAGCCCAGCTGCTGAAGATCCTCGGTCGAGCTTCATCGCGGTGCGCCGCTGCACCTCCGTGGTGCTCGCCGTCAGCCTCGGCAGGTCCGCGAACCGGCGTTCCCGCAGCGTGTCCAGCACGGCCTCGTCGGTCCCGTCGAGAGACCAGAACCGCACGGGATCACGGATGACGTGGTTCCCAACCGGCTCGTGCCGGGAGCGCCACCAGTACGCGATGCCACCTTTGTCGAGCCGCAGGTTGTCCACCAGCCACGCCGTTCCCGGTGGTTGCGAACACCAGGGCACCTCCTCCGGCGGCAGGTTGAGCGCGAACGCCACGTTGAGGCACTCGATCAGGTCGGCGCCGTTGAGGATCTCGCCGAAAACATAAGCCTCGTGCAGGAACGGCTCGTCGGCCGGCAGGCGAGTCGTCCACTGACACCGGTCAGCCAGGAAACGGAGCTTCTCTACGGCTCGACGATAACGCACGGTCAC
>JBOHFU010001274.1:0-1022 GCA_050699675.1 Pseudonocardiaceae bacterium | reverse complement strand
CTGGTGACATTTCCTCTGGGGACAAACCTGTGGACAGTGTGGACAAGTCGATGTTGGGTCGACCCGCAAGTCCATCTCAGACACCACCTGACGGGCCGCGGGGTCCCGATATCGCGCGCGCTGCCCTGGAAGCCGCCCGCGCCGCCGGGTCCCGCTCGGCTGGTGCCGCGCGCCGCAAGTCAGGTGGCCAGGGGGCGGCGCCTCGTCGGCGTCGCGGCTGGTCCGGTGCGCGGGCTGACGATCGGGACCCGCAGACACTGGGCCGGCTGGCGGCCCGGTTGGTGGCCGATCGCGGCTGGGTGAACCGGGTGTCCGGCGGTGTGGTGTTCGGCCGGTGGGCGCAGTTGGTGGGCCCGGAGGTCGCCGAGCATGCCCAGCCGGTGTCGCTGCGGGACACCGAGCTCACGGTGCAGGCCAGCTCCACGGCGTGGGCCACCCAGCTACGGCTGCTGCAACGCCACTTGGTCGCGCGGATCACCGCCGGTGTCGGGCCGGGCGTGGTGACCCGGCTGCGGGTGCAGGCCCCGGCTGCGCCGAGCTGGCACCGCGGCCCCCGGCATGTCCGCGGCCGCGGTCCCCGCGACACCTACGGTTAATCCCGGTCCACACGTGTCCGGCTCTGCTGCACGGTGTGCCGGGCTGTAGTGCCCGGTTACCAAGCCGGACGAGCCGCTCAGCGCTCGACAGGCAGCACAGCGTCACCTCTCGGCGGTCCGGACGTGTGTTGACGCGAAAGAGCCGCGCTGTGAAGGGATGAGGGGTGTCCCTGACCCGGTTCTGTCTGGGGGGACCAGTAGAATCAAAGGGACACCCGCAGCACAGCACCCCGAGGAGACACCGAGGACCGTGGCCGCCAAGAAGAATGGTTACAGCGCGTCGTCCATCACGGTCCTGGAGGGACTCGAAGCCGTCCGCAAGCGCCCCGGCATGTACATCGGATCCACCGGCGAGCGCGGCCTGCATCAGCTGGTCTGGGAGGTGGTGGACAACGCCGTCGACGAAGCGATGGCGGGCTACGCGAC
>JBOHFU010001273.1:0-1024 GCA_050699675.1 Pseudonocardiaceae bacterium | reverse complement strand
CCGCGGCCTCAGCGCTATGTCCGGGGTCACTGCCGTTGGCATCCGCCAGAGTACGGAGCGGGCCCCCTCTGATGATGTACTCCGCGTAGACCCCGTGGCCGTCGGCTTCGCGGTCCTCGACGCCGACCCGGGTGTGCGCGGTGTTGGTCCATGCCTCGTTCGCGCCGTACCAGGTACGTACTACTCCGGGGGTCGGCGCCGGATCGCCCGCCAGATCCCGGATCGAGCCGATCGCCGCGAGCAGCACAATGACGACAACCACCCCGACCAGGGCGGCGAACAAGATGCGGATCGGCCGATTCGTCTGCCCGATGGACCACGGCACCGTACCGAGCAGCGCCACGCCCGAGCCGTGCCGCGCAGCAACCCCGGTGGCACCGGCAGCCGGCGGGGGCACTGGACCAAACCCATCCGGACGGGCCGCGGCAGCGATGCGTCGTCGAGAATCGACCCACCGCCTTACCCCGTCATCGTCGCATCCGCAGGTCCGGACGAGGGCAGCGACTAGGTCTTCACGGGGCAGGGTGTCGCGGGTCAGGGCAGCGGTGAGCGTGCTGCGTGGCAGCGATTCTCCGATTGCGGCCGCGCGTTTCTCCAGCTGCCGGTAGCCCAACCCGCTCCAGCGCTTGAGCCGCCGCAGATCCTCGACGAACTCCGCCGGGGTATCGACCGCAGCCGGATCCGGCCTGCCGGCGTCGGCGCAGGAATCAGCTACCTCGCTCACTCGGACTCCTTCCAGTCGAAGCCGCCCGCGCCTGGCCCGATCCGGTCCCGGTCAGACCCGTCCTACCGGACCACCTTCCGGGCCAGCCTACCGGTGCTCTGAACTTGGGGTCGCAGGCGAATACGACCTGCAAGAAAGGAAATATCGCGATGACGCTGGAACGAGCAGAAAGTGGCGTCGAGGACCGCGAAGCCGACGGCCACGGGGTATACGCGCAGTACAAGATCAGAGGGAGCCAGAACATTTATCACGTTGGGGACCGCAATGGCAGTGCCCCAGGGCATGGCGCCGAGCCCGCGG
>JBOHFU010001272.1:0-1024 GCA_050699675.1 Pseudonocardiaceae bacterium | reverse complement strand
CTGGTGATCGTCGCGGCGCTGTCCATCCAGGACCCACGGGAACGCCCAGCCGACGCAGAAGCGGCCGCAGACGCCCAGCATGCCCGGTTCGCCGATAAGAACTCCGACTTCCTGGCCTACCTCAACCTCTGGCGCCACCTCGACGAGCAGCAGCACGCGCTGTCGTCCAACCAGTTCCGCAAGCTGTGCAAGACGGAGTTCCTGCACTACCTGCGGGTGCGGGAGTGGCAGGACCTGCAGGCGCAGCTGCGCCGGATCACCCGCGACCTCGGCATGACGGCTGGCATGACAGCTGGGATGACGGCGAACCCAGCGCCCGCCGACCCGCAGCCGGTGCACGTCTCCTTGCTGGCCGGGCTGCTCTCGCATATCGGGCTGCTCGACGCCGAAACCCGCGACTACCTGGGCGCCCGGGGTGCCCGGTTCGCCGTGCACCCCGGCTCGGCGCTGTTCCGCAAGCCGCCGCGCTGGGTGATGGCCGCCGAGCTGGTGGAGACCTCCCGGTTATGGGGCCGGATCGCCGCCCGGATCGAGCCGCAGTGGGTGGAACCGCTGGCCGAGCACCTGGTCAAGCGCAGCTACAGCGAGCCGCACTGGGAACGTAACCGCGGTGCGGTGATGGCCTACGAGAAAGTCACGCTCTACGGCATCCCGATCGTGGCCGCGCGAAAAGTCTCCTACGGGAAGATCGACCCCGAGCTGTCCCGCGAACTGTTCCTCCGGCACGCCTTGGTCGACGGTGACTGGGAGACCCGGCACGCCTTCTTCCATGCCAACCGGGCCATGCTCGACGACGTCGAGGAACTAGAGCAGCGGGCCCGGCGGCGCGACATCGGAGTCGACGACGAGACCCTGTTCGATTTCTACGACCAGCGCATCCCACCCGAGATCGTCTCGGCCCGGCATTTCGACAGCTGGTGGCGCAAGGTCAGCCGGACGACGCCGGGCCTGCTCGATTTCGACCCCGCGATGCTGATCACCTCAGAGGGCGTGAGCGAGCAGGATTATCCCGATTCGTGGTGCG
>JBOHFU010001271.1:0-1025 GCA_050699675.1 Pseudonocardiaceae bacterium | reverse complement strand
CCGAATGGGACGGCGACGACGTCCCCGCCGCAGTGCTGGTCTTCGAAGGCGACCTGCCGCGTCGCGACGCACCCTTGCCCCGCTTCCTCGACGACGGCGCGTTCACCAAGCTGTTGCAGGCCACCCGCACTGACCCCGACCCGTTCGTGCGCCTGGCCGTGGAGTTCCTGGCCCGCACCGGCCTGCGCAAAGGCGAGTTCTTGGACCTCACCGTCGACTCCGTCGTGCAGATCGGCGCCGCCTACTGGCTCCACGTGCCGGTCGGCAAGCTCCGCTCGGACCGCTACATCCCGCTGCACCCCCAGCTCAAAGAACTGCTCGACGCCTGGCTCGCCAACCGGCCCGCCAGCCTCCGCAGCCCCTACCTGTTCGTCGAGCACGGCCAGCGCATCGGCCAGGGCCGCGTCGACCGGGCCGTCGCCAAAGCCGCCCGGACCGCCGGGATCGGCCACGTCAGCCCCCACCGCTTGCGTCACACCCTGGCAACCCAAGCCATCAACCGGGGCATGTCGCTCGAGGCGATAGCCGCACTGTTAGGGCATCGATCGATGCGGATGACCATGGTGTATGCCCGCATCGCCAACCGCACCGTCGCCGACGAGTACTTCTCGGTCTCCGAGAAGGTCGAGGCCCTCTACGACGCGCCACGGGAGCTGCCCGCCGACGCCGAAGGCGCCGAGATGCGCAAGCTCCGGGCCGAGATGCACCAGCGGATGCTCGGCAACGGCTACTGCGCCCGACCCGTCGGACTCGACTGCCACTTCGAATCGATCTGCGAGTCCTGCACCTTCTTCCAGACCACCATCGAGTTCCGGCCCACCCTCCAACGCCAACGCGACGACGCCGCCGGCAAGGGCCAGGTGGGTCGCCAGAAGATCTTCGACGGCCTCCTCACCCGCCTCGACGCCGCCGCGTCCTGACCCTCGAGGAGCGATCCGATGACCCGTCAGACAGAACCGCTTGACACGATCACCCGCATAATGACCGAGCAGGGCGGCGATGGCGTCGAGGGGCATGCCCTCGGT
>JBOHFU010001270.1:0-1025 GCA_050699675.1 Pseudonocardiaceae bacterium | reverse complement strand
GGGTTCCATGTCTCGGCAACCAGGGCCGGCCACGAGCCGTTCACCGAGACGACCGTGAGCGAGGTCGAGGCTGACTTGGAGGTGGGACGCGGCCTTGGCGTGCCGACCGGAACACCCGTCCTGCGACGGGCACGCCGGCAAGGCATCGTGGGCGCACCACCGGTGCAGCTGTCCACGAGCTACCTCAGGCTCGACCTGGTCGACAAGATCCCGGTGCTCCGAGAGGTCGACACCGGACCGGGCGGCATGTACTCCCGTATGGAAGAGCTCGGCCATCGCGTCCACTTCGAGGAGTCCGTCACGTGTCGGCTTCCCCACGACGAAGAGCAAGAGAAGCTGGAGATAGACATGAATCAGCCTGTGCTGGTGCTCTGGCGCCGGGCTTATGACCAGAACAACCGAATCCTTGACCTCACGCACCGAATCGTCGTGGGCAACCGACACGAGTTGGTCTACCGGTATGACTCCACAACCTGAAACAGACCCCAACGCCGCGACGATCCAGCGGATCTCCTCCCGGATCGTCTACCAGAATCCGTGGATGAAACTCCGCGAAGACGTGATCCAACGCCCCGACGGATCCCGGGGAATATACTCCTACGTTGAAAAACCGGACTTCGCGCTCGTCATCCCCGTCGAACAAGACGGATTTCACCTAGTGGAGCAATACCGCTACCCGGTCTCGCACCGCTCGTGGGAGTTTCCCCAAGGAACGCTCCCCCATAGGGAGGACGCAGATCCAACAGAACTCGCCCGGAGGGAACTCGCCGAAGAAACCGGCCTACGCGCAGGACACATCTACAGGCTTGGCTACCTTTATCCCGCCAAAGGCATGAGCAGCCAAGGCTGCACCGTATTCGTTGCCGAGCAACTCGAAGCCGGTCAACACTCGCGGGAACATGAAGAGCAGGACATGCGCCAGCGCCGGTTCTCCCGGGCCAATTTGGAAGACATGATCCGAAGCGGCATCGTCACCGACGATTCCACGATCGCTGCGTACATGCTCTACCTGTTGTCTGACCGGA
>JBOHFU010001269.1:0-1027 GCA_050699675.1 Pseudonocardiaceae bacterium | reverse complement strand
CGTCGCGCGGCCGGATGATCGCCGTCGAGGGATTGCACTGACCCCCCGGGCGTCCCGTCAGCTCGTGATGTCCTTGGTGGCGAACCGCCACCAAGCAGCGAGCCCGAAGACCGTCGCGTAGGCCAGACCGGAGAACGCTCCGCTGGCCAGCTGGTTCCAGTCGATGGGGGCGGCCAGCAAATCGGCCCATGCGGAACTGAACTGGGTGGGTAGGAAGTCCCGCAGCTCGCCGAGCGCGTCGATGGTCTCCAGGATCTGGGACAGGATCGACACCATCACCGCGCCACCGACCGCCCCGAGCGGCGCATCGGTGGTCACCGACAGCAGCAGCGCCAGCCCGGCGACCCACGCCAGGTGCAGCACCAGGTAGGCGGGGGCCAGCGCCAACCGGCTCGCGGCGGGCAGGAAGGCCAGCGACTGGCCGGTGGGGGAGACCAGGTCGCCTGCCCCGTAGGCGACCACGCCGACAGCCATCGCCACCGCGGGCAACAGCACCAGGGCAAAGGCCGAGAGCAGCGCGGCCACCGCCGCCTTCTGCCGCAGCAGCCGACCGCGGGGTACTGGTGCTGCCAGCAGGTAGCGCAGGCTCGACCAGGACGCCTCGCTGGCGATCGTGTCGCCGAAGAACAGCGCTACTACCACGACCAGCAGGAAGCCCACCGAGGAGAACATCGTGAACACCACGAAGTTGGACCCGCTGGCGGTGGCGAGGTCGACCAGTGTGGCGCCACCCTGGTTCGGCTCGTCTCGCCCGATCTCGAAGGCGAGCCAGAGCAGAAACGGCAACAGCACGAGGAACCCCAGAGCGAGCACGGTCCGCCGGCGCCGCAGCTGGCGCACCAGCTCCACCCGCAGCGGCAAAGTCGCCGCGGCCCGGTAACCGGGGGCCGACCCCTGGGTGGTGGGCACGTCGGCGGTCACTCGACCGGCTCCTCTCCCACGAGCTGCAGGAACGCTTCTTCCAGCTGGTGGCGCGCGGCCACCCCTTCGATCCCGATCCCGGCGCCGACCAGCGCGGACACCGCGA
>JBOHFU010001268.1:0-1028 GCA_050699675.1 Pseudonocardiaceae bacterium | reverse complement strand
GGTTGCGGTAGATGGCGAGAAGTTGATGGGGTGTGCGGCCGCGCATGAAGTCGCTGTGGTTGCGCCGGCGGGTGTTGTAGTGGACCAGCCAGACGTCGGCTTCGGCCTGGAGTTGGCGGCTGCTGGTGAAGCGGCGGCGGTGGAACGCGGGGCGCCAGCACTCTTGGAGGATGGTGCCGTGGAACCGCTCGCAGACGGCGTTGTGGTTCGGCGAGCGGGGCGGGGTGCGGTGGTGGGTCAGCTGCTTGGCGACGAGCGCCGCGGTGAAGTCCCGGGCGATGTATTCGGGGCCGTTGTCGGTGAGCACCGCCCCCACGCTCACGCCGAGCCGCCCGAAGCGGCGCAGCACATGCTGGATGAACCGGGCGGTGGTAACGCCGTTTGGGACACCGAGCACGATCATGACGATGGCCCAGCGCGTGGCGGTATCGACGGCCGTGAGCTGGTACACCTTGCCGACGCCTTTGAGGTTGCCGATGTAGAAGCTGTCCAGGGCGACCAGGTCACCAGGGCGGGCGGCCCAGTGGCAGAACCCAAACGGTTCGTCCTCGACCGCAGCCTCAGTGACCAGACCGGTGGTCTGCGCGGCGATAGCCGCGGCCCGGGCCACCCGCTGGGCGCGTCGGCCGAGCCCATGGTTGACCAGCAGGTCTTGCACGGTCGACTTGGCGATCTGGTAGCCCCGGCCGGCCAGCCGGTCGGCATACTGGCGGCACCCGATCGTCGGTTCGATCACCGCCAAGGTCAGCAGCTCATTGACCACCCACGTCGGCGTCGCGTTGGCCATCTGCGGCGGCCGGCGGTCCTTGGGCATCAGCGAAGCGAGGCCGTAGCGCTCGGCCCGGTTGCGCCACTCATAGAACCGGGTCCGGGAGATCCCGAAGGTCCGGCAGGTCGCGGCCACGTTCCCGGTCATCTTCGCGTGCTCCAGCACGCGCACACGCCGCTGGTAGATGATCTCAGTTGGGGTCACGGTGGTGGACTCCTCTGGCTCTGTTGGAAGAACCACAGGGTCCACCACCGCCCCC
>JBOHFU010001267.1:0-1030 GCA_050699675.1 Pseudonocardiaceae bacterium | reverse complement strand
GCCGGCAGCGCTGCCGGCGCGTTAACCTTGGTGCTTACCTTACCGGCACTAGCTGCAGACCCTCCAGCGTGCTCGCCAGCCGGTGCGCTGGCCGGTCCTGATGTACCGCTGTGCCCAACGACTGCCCCAGGAGAGGTTGCTGGTCCTGCCGGCCCACAGGGACCTAGAGGCAACCCAGGCCCCGCGGGACCAGTCGGCAGACCTGGCCCACCCGGCCCACCTGGCCCACCCGGCCCACCCGGCCCACCTGGCCCGCCCGGACCGGCTGGTCCACCTGAACCTTCGACAATTGGCGGGACCGTAGGCACTGTCACGTCCACAACAACGCCAACATCGACTACGACGTCTTCTATAACATCGACTTCCGTACCTCTAACCAGCGGGACAAGCCCTGTTGGTCTCCCGAGTTCTACTCCAACGTCAATTTCTTCAGTTAATTCAACCGGTCTTACCTCGACGCCTACATTGACGACGTCGTTAATTCCTACCTCGACGTCCGGCGCGGCCAGCCAGCCTAGCCTCACTTCCCTTCCAGTACTTACGCCCATATCTACCTCAGCAGAAACCAGCGAAACATCGACCGTTACACCAAAACCGACAACCACCACATCAGTCTCGGCGCCGCCATCGAACGTGTCCATCATCAACGACCCACCTGCCGCCGAGAGTCCAACCACGGTCACCAACAACCCACCTGCCGCCGAGAGTCCAACCACGGTCACCAACAACCCACCTGCCGCCGAGAGTCCAACCACGGTCACCAACAACCCACCTGCTGCTGAGAGTCCGACTACGGTTATCACGTCGCCTACATCTCCTGACAATTTCACACAGGTTGTGCCAGTCCCCAGGGGGTCAATTGAAACAGGCGACGGGTCGGGGGCTCCTTGAACCGTATCCTAGTACTGCTTTTTGCAGTTGTCGCTCTCGCTGGTTGCTCGGCTATAACCAGCGAAGATTCCCCGCACATCACCACCCCGCAAACATCCGTCACTAATGCACCGGTCACTAACCCTGCTACTGTTGATAT
>JBOHFU010001266.1:0-1030 GCA_050699675.1 Pseudonocardiaceae bacterium | reverse complement strand
TGCGGATGGGTACCGCCGAGTTCTATGCGGTGGTCGAGAGCCTGGACGAGGTGCTCGACTCGCTGGTCATCGACACCTCCGGCGCCGGCCGGGAGGGCGAGTTGCTCTGTTTCCTGGTGCTCGCTGCCGGGGTGTCGCGCGACGACGTCGAGTCACGTCTTCGCGCCAGGCTGCGGGAGAACCTGTCGCCGCGGCACGTGCCCGACCGCTTCATCGTGGTCGAGGAGGTGCCCCGCACGCTCAACGGCAAGAAGTGCGAGGTGCCGGTGAAGAAGATCCTCGCCGGGGTCGACCCTACGCGGGCAGTCAGCTCAGGTGCGCTGCGCAACCCGGACTCGCTGCGCCCGTTCTTGGCGCTGCGCCCCTGAGCGGCACCGGCTGCTCCCCGGTTGCCGCGCGACTGTCACCGGGCCGGCGGCTGGATGAGCCCGGTTTGGTAGGCGGCGGCCACCGCTTGCGCCTTTTCCCGAACCCCGAGCTTCATCATCACTCGGGCTAGATGTGTCTTGACGGTGGCTTCGCTGATGAACAGCTCGGTGGCGACATCGGCGTTGGACAGGCCTCGGGCCATCAGGGAGAGAACCTCCCGCTCGCGCGGGGTCAGTTGGGCCATCTCGGCGGGTGTGGGTGTGTGTGGTTCGGGCCTGGCGGCGAACTCGTCGATGAGCCGGCGGGCGACGGCGGGATCCAGCCATGCCTCGCCGGCGACTACCGAGCGGATCGCGTTGACGATCTCGGCGGGGGCAGCGTCTTTGAGGAGGAAGCCCGAGGCGCCCGCTCGCAGTGCGGCATAGACGGCCTCATCGATGTGATAGGTCGTGAGGATGATGATCCCGATGGGCTGGTCGCTCTGCGCGGTCAGCCCCTCTTCGACCACAGCGCGGGTGGCGGCGACGCCGTCGGTGCCTGGCATGCGTACATCCATGAGGACCACATCCGGGCGCTGGGCGCGAATCTGGGTAAGCGCCTCCTGACCATCGGCGGCTTGGGCGACGACGGTGATGTCGTCCTCGGCGTTGACCAGCATCAC
>JBOHFU010001265.1:0-1032 GCA_050699675.1 Pseudonocardiaceae bacterium | reverse complement strand
CACCCACTCCAGCGTCACTGTCTCGATGGGCACAGGACGGGAGGGCAGCCAGCTCGGTGACGCCAAGGCTGGCGTACGCATGAGCCGCCACTCAGGGTCGTACAGCCTGACTACCTGCTTGGCAAGCCGCGTGCGGTGCCGAATGAGGTGGCTCCGTACCGCGCGCCATGACTCTTGGCTGGCAACAACCACGGCGTCAGACGATGGCAGCGGCGAGGCACAGGGCGGGTCAAGCGGCTCAGTATCTTCCTGACGAAACCCGCCAGCTATAGCAAACGCCCCGACCCGCTCCGCCTCCCGGCTCCGCCGTTCCTGCTCCTGCTTGAGGGCTTGCACCTGCTCGTAGGCGGCCAGCAGCGCACCCTCAGCTTTGACCAGTTCGTCTGCCGTCTTCCAGAAGTTACGGGTGAGAAGCTGGCGTCCAGCCTCAGCATGAGCGACCGACGAGCGACTATAGCCCGTCTTGTGGGCAACCTGCTGCTGCCCGATCTCGACGGCCTGGCGCGACGCAGCCAGCTGACGGCCAAGAGCACGCTTCAGGACAGCCAGCTCCGAGGCAGACTCCAACCTCACGATCGTTCCCGCCTACCGCACTAGTCCAGACGATCTCTTGCAAGGCTTGAGCCTAGCGGCACGTTCACCGATGTTCAGCCAGGTGGAGCACTGCTTGCCCACACACGCTCCACGACCTTGTCTGGTTCCCAAGGCCCCAGGGCCGGGATGACGAGACTGTCCCGGCGCGCGGTGGTGTCTGTGCCGGTAGGTCGTGCGCTCTCCTCCTTCGGAGACGTGACGCACCGGCAGGTCACCCATCCCCCGAACCGCGCGCTGTTCTGGGACGGGCTCGCCCCGGTCCTGGGTGCCTGCCAGCAAGACAACGGAACCAGGACACGGAGCGGGGTAGCAGACCGTGGAACACCAGCACAAGAGAACGTCACTGTGCGGGTCTGGGTAGTCGAGCAAATGAGCGAGGAAGATCGAGATCTCCTGATGCTGCTCGGCAGCGTCGGTATCCGCGTAGGCGAGATCGTC
>JBOHFU010001264.1:0-1033 GCA_050699675.1 Pseudonocardiaceae bacterium | reverse complement strand
TAGTAGTACGTGGTCACCTCCGCGAGGACGTCGATCCGGTCGAGGAGGTATGCGGCGCGGGCGCGGGTGTCTCCGAACATGTCTAAGGCGGCGATTTGGTCGGCGGCGTACCACGCGAACGGCAGTTCGGCGCCGGGCGCGGACACCGTCGCTTCGGTGAGAGCGAGGTAGAGGTGGTCGACGTGGATATGCGGCGCGGGTTCGCGTCGTTCGGCGGGCACTTGTTGCTCGACGATCCACAACGGCGCGATCACCGAGGGTTCATCGGCTCCGTCCGGCTCATCGAGTCCTGGACCGGGCAGGAACCGGGCAGTGAGTCCGGTCTCTTCGGCGACTTCTCGTAGCGCTGCCTCGGCGGGGTTCTCGCAACAGTGATTGCCCCCACATCGGCGCCCTCGGCTTGCTGGCCACGTGCCGCACCGCGATCGTGGTCGGACGACCGTAAGCGCCGCTTTCCAACAGAGCGCGGATACGCCGCACCGAGGCCGCCCAGCGGAAGTTCATCCCAACTCCGGTGACGACTCCGGATGCGGCAGCCGCATCCGCGAGCTCGACCAAGGTCGCGGTCGTCGCCGCTGGAGGCTTCTCCACGAACACCGGGACCCCAGCGGCGATCGCTGCCGCAGCGATCTGCTCGTGCGCCTGCGGCGGACACGCGGCGACGACCGCATCCACCTCCCCTTCGGCCAGCAGTTGCGCTACCGAATCGAATCGCGCCGACACCCCGATTCGGTCCGCAAGGGCGTCCCGCTGCTCGCGGAGGGGATCCACCAACGCCGCGATCCGAACCTTCGGCAAGGCCAAAAGCGCGGGAAGGAGGTGGCTGGCGGTCTGCTCGCCGACGCCGATGACGCCCACCCGAAGGGCCCCAGCCGAGTCCGCTACCGCAGACCTGGATTCACCCTGGTGAGCTTGCCGAGTCACCCGGGCAGGCAGGGCGGTGGCTATGTTCTTCGTCACGATTCGGTCTCCCTTCTTTCGCTCGGCGCGCTGCGGCGTCGAGCCGTTGACGAATAGCGTCGAGTCGCACCTG
>JBOHFU010001263.1:0-1033 GCA_050699675.1 Pseudonocardiaceae bacterium | reverse complement strand
GAGGCGTCCTTGAGTGCCTCGTCGGCGTTGGCCTTCAAAGGTGCCGCCTTGCCCCGCCGGTACTGGCCGTCCGCGGTGATCACCAGGGTGGCTTGGGCGTCGTTGACCCGCTGGCGCAGCGACTCAGCGGAGAAGCCGCCGAACACCACGCTGTGCGGCATGCCCAGCCGGGCGCAGGCGAGCATGGCGAAGACCGCCTCGGGGATCATCGGGAGCTGAATGGCCACCCGGTCCCCGGTCTGGCAGCCCAACGAGAGCAGCGCGTTGGCCGTCTTGCAGACCTCGCGCTGCAGGTCGGCGTAGGTGATGGTGCGGATGTCGCCAGGCTCGCCCTCCCAGTGGAAGGCGACCTGGTCGCCATGGCCGTCCTCGACGTGCCGGTCCACGCAGTTGTAGGCGACGTTGAGCTTGCCGCCGACGAACCACTTCGCGAACGGGGCGTCTGACCAGTCGAGGACCTGCTCGAAGTCGGTGTGCCAGTGCAGCCGGTGAGCCTGTTGCGCCCAGAAGGACTCGCGGTCGGCGTCGGCTTGGTCGTAGAGCGCTGCAGTGGCGTTCGCCTGCGCGGCGAACTCGTTGCTCGGAGCGAACGCACGGCTCTCGCTGAGTAGGTTGTCGAGTCCTTGGCCGGAGTCGCCCATCGTGCGGACCTCCTTGTCGCGTTTGTCACAGTCCACCGCCGACGGTAATCGGCCCCTCGCTCCAGGGCCACCGCACTGGTGAGGCAGCGGTGGAGCATCACCTCTCGTCGTCGGCCCTGCGCAGGATCGCGCCGAACTCCCGGTCCGGGTCCTTGACCAGCGCGTGGATCGTCGTGACCACCGGGCAGGGCCAGGCCGACGGGCAGGTCCGGCAGTTACCACTGGAGGTCACCTCGTGCTCGATCAGCAGCCCCCGGACCGTGACGAGCAGGTCGGGGATCAGCCTGCGCACCGAGTCGATGTCCTCGTCGGACCACCCGTCGGTCTTGCTCGCCAGGTACTCCGCCTCGCACAGGTGGGCATAGAGATCCCTGAGCAGCAGGTGGAACGCG
>JBOHFU010001262.1:0-1033 GCA_050699675.1 Pseudonocardiaceae bacterium | reverse complement strand
CTGATTCCGGCCCCCGCGGCCGGACCCCATTGAGGCTCGGTTTCCATCATCAGGAACGGCGGCACGCCCCACTGATTCTGGCCCCGCGGCCGGACCCCATTGCGGCCAGTTAGTTGATTTCGCTGGAAGATGTGGCAACTCTGATGGTGATCCCCGGCCTCTGGGGTCGGACCACGATCAACGGTACCCGCGGTTTCGGGCTGCATAAACGGCCGACCAACCTGACCGCCCTGCGGCAGATCGGCTTCACCGCCAACCGGCGCCTCCTGAGCGTCCAATACTCAGCCACGATCCAATCCGCGGCGCCCAAGTATTCACCGATCTCACTGCGCCGATCGTGACCAACGAGAGCACCCGCATTCTCTGGCTGCGTTTCGGCCGCATCGATGCGCTGCTGCGGGCTCCACTCATCCACCGGCAGGCACCCCACGGGCTGGCCCCGGGGCTGGTGCGTCGTGAACTAGACGCCAGCGACGTTTCGGCTGACTGCAACGTCGCTGGTGTCGAGTTCACGACACGCGCAATCGCTGCGCAGGTAGTGCCGGGTTTTTCAGAACGCTCAAGTGGTTGCCTCAGCCCCTGCCGGACTTCCGGCGCCGACCATTTAGCTCACCTACTGACACCGAGGGCCGGCAGCGACGATATCGGTGACTTCACATTCGGTGGGCAGTCTCACCCTCAGCCGTCTCGCGGGCCAACCACGGTGCAGCGACACCAACTCCGCTTGCATGTCACGGTCTTCAACAACTCGGACTCGCACACGTCGTAAACGCGCGTTGAACAGCGCTCATACCTGTCGGCGCCCGCTCTGCCAGGGACTTCATCCCACGCTATGTCGCTCAGCTACCGGCATGGGACGTCGGCGACGTGGCACGTCTGTGACAGCTGACGTCGGTTACAGTGGTCCGTGTGTTCGTCAACCGCACGGCGGAGCTCGCCGCTCTGGAGCGGTGGTGGTCCGGCGCTGACGCGCGGATGGCGATGGTCTGGGGACGCAGGCGGGTGGGCAAGACCGCGTTGGTGCGCCGTTTCG
>JBOHFU010001261.1:0-1036 GCA_050699675.1 Pseudonocardiaceae bacterium | reverse complement strand
CACGCCGACATCAAGATCAACCTCGTGGACACTCCCGGCTACGCCGATTTCGTGGGCGAGTTGCGGGCTGGGCTACGGGCGGCCGACGCAGTGCTGTTCGTGGTGTCCTCCGGGGAGGGCGTCGACCCTGCCACGGTTGCGCTGTGGCAGGAGTGCGCGACGGTCGGGATGCCGCGGGCGGTGGTGGTGAGCCGGCTGGATCACCCACGGGCCGATCTGGACGGTGAGATCATCGCCTGCCGGGCGGCCTTCGGCGACGGGGTGCTACCGCTGTACCTGCCGGTGCGCGACGAGGCCGGCGCGGTCACCGGTCTGGTCGGGCTGCTGTCGCAGCGGCTGTTCGATTACCGCAACGGGTACCCGCCGGTGGAAGGTAACGGGCTGGCCAGCGCCGTGGACGCCGGCGAGTTCACCGAGGCCCGCAACGAGCTCATCGAGGGGATCATCGCCGAGAGCGAGAACGAGTCCCTGATGGACCGCTACCTCGGCGGTGCGGACCTTGACGTCGAAGCGCTGATCGATGACCTGGAGACCGCGGTCACCCGCGGATCGTTGCACCCGGTGATCCCGGCATGCGCTGCCACCGGGGTAGGGCTCGCCGAGCTCCTCGAGGTGGTCACCGGCGCTTTCCCCGGCCCCACCAAGCACACCCCTCCCCCGGTGACCCGTCTCGATGGGGTGCCACACCCTACGGTGGCTGTGGACCCCGCCGCGCCGCTGATCGCCGAGGTGGTGCGCACCACCGTCGATCCCTATCAGGGCCGGGTATCGCTGGTGCGGGTGTTCTCCGGAACGTTGCACCCGGACCGTCCCGTGCACGTCTCCGGGCACGGACTGGCCGACCGCGGGCACGCCGACCATGACGTCGACGAGCGGGTGGCACACGTCTACACCCCGCTGGGCGGCACGCTGAACGAAGTACCCCACTGTGTGGCCGGTGACCTCTGCGCGGTGACCAAGGTGGTCTCCGCCGAGACCGGGGACACCCTGTCCGCGCCCAACAACCCGCTGCGGGTGGCACCGTGGACGATGCCCG
>JBOHFU010001260.1:0-1037 GCA_050699675.1 Pseudonocardiaceae bacterium | reverse complement strand
CTGGTGTGCAGTTCGATCACCTCGGGTGGGGACGGCTCGGAGACCCGCCCCGAAGCGGTCACCGCGCTGGCGGAGAATCCGCACATCCGCTTCTTCAACTACCGCCGCGGGTATGTGCGCACTCGGTTCACCCCAGGTGAGCTGCGGGCCGACTTCCAGGTGGTGCCCTTCGTGTCCCGGCCCGACGCTGCGGTGCAGACCAGGGCCTCGTTCGTGGTGCCCGATCGGGAGCCGGCCCTACACCCGGCCTGACCTGGTTGGTAGCTCTTCAAGTACCACCAACCGGGGTCGGCACGACCTCAAACCGCTACCAACCCCTGCGCCGGTCCGGCGCAGGGGTTGGTAGCGGTTAACAGCACCGTCACCCCCGGTTGGTGGTACTTGAAGAGCTACCAACCAGGGAGGTGGTGATCGGGAGGCCCGGGTCGGCGGGGATGTCGAGCTGCGAGGGAGGTGCTCCGGCGGCGAGCAGGTGAGCGCCGAGTGCGGCCACCATGGCTCCATTGTCGGTGCACAGTCGTGGCCGGGGGACCCGCAGCCGCAATCCGGCCGCAGTGCAGCGTTGCTGCGCCAGCGCGCGCAACCGGGAGTTTGCGGCTACTCCACCGCCGATGAGCACGGTCTCGATACCCCGATCGGTTGCGGCCCGGACCGCTTTGGCGGTGAGCACATCGACCACAGCCTCCTGGAAGGCCGCCGCCACGTCGGCCACCGGCACCGTGATCCCGCCCCGCTGCAGCCCCTCGACGTGCCGGGCGACCGCGGTCTTGAGCCCGGAGAAGGAGAAGTCATAGGGCGAGTCACGGGGACCGGTCAGGCCACGGGGGAATCGGACACTGTACGGATCCCCGTCCCGGGCGACCCGGTCGATGAACGGCCCGCCGGGAAAGCCCAACCCCAGCAGTCGCGCCACCTTGTCGAACGCCTCCCCGGCGGCATCGTCCACAGTGGCCCCGAGCGGGTGCAACGGCGCCACCAGCGACGAGACCTGCAGCAAGCTGGAGTGCCCACCGGAGACCAGTAGGGCCAACGCGGGG
>JBOHFU010001259.1:0-1038 GCA_050699675.1 Pseudonocardiaceae bacterium | reverse complement strand
CAGATCAAGCCACCGGCGGGTGGGCGAGGGGTCGGTCCGGCACCGAGATGAACTCGTGCGGTCAGTCCTCAATCGAGTCGCGAGTGTCGAGCGAACTCGTCGCGGTGCGTCGCGGTCCACGTGTCTGTGTCGCGGGCGCCACGTCACGACCCAGAGGGCGGCCGGCCGCCTCGATGTCCGAGACAGCCGGCCGCGGTGCACCTCAGGAGGCGACCAGGTCGTCGATCTGGTTGATCGACAATGTGGCGCCCTCGACCACGCCCATGTCCAGCACCTGCTGCAGCGCCTCGGCGGACTCGTAGGTGCTCACGTAGGTCGCGCGAGTGCCGCCGTCGTGCTCGGTGAAGGTGAAGACGTTCTTGGAGACCGGCATACCTGGCGTCGGGTTGAAGTCCAGGTCGGCGAAGCCGTCGTCGAAGGAGAAACTCGTCGGCTCGTCGACGGCCGTGATCTGCCAGTATCCGGCATGCTTGTCGCCTTCCGGGCCGGTCATGAAGTAGGTCATGCGGCCGCCGGGCGTGAGGTCGTGGTCAACCACGGTCGCCGGGTAGGTCGGCGGCCCCCACACCTTCTCCAGCTGGCGCGGGTCGGCGTAGACCTGCCAGATCCGCTCCACCGGCGCGGCGAAGTCGGCAGTGATGGTGAGGGTCAGGTTGTTGAGGTCCTGCTGGACGTCAGTCACGGGCATGGTTCAGTCCTCCGGATGCGATGAGTTCGTCGATGCGCGCGATGCGGCCACGCCAGACCTGCTCCAGCTCGGTGAGCATCGATGCCACCGACCGCACCGCCTCCACGTCGCCGCTGGCCAGCTGCTCGCGACCGCTTCGTCGCTTGGTGAGCAGACCGGCCTTCTCCAGCACGGCGACGTGCTTTTGCACCGCGGCGAAGCTCATGTCGTACTTCGCCGCGAGCACGGAGACCGAGTGCTCCCCGGCCAGCACGCGGCGCATGATGTCGCGCCGGGTCCGGTCGGCGAGCGCGTGGAACAGGGCGTCCGCCCGGTCCTCGGTCTCCTCGGTCACCTAACAAACATACAAC
>JBOHFU010001258.1:0-1039 GCA_050699675.1 Pseudonocardiaceae bacterium | reverse complement strand
CTGCCGGGACTCAAGCACGCCAGCCGAGTCTCGGGCACGTTCGTGAGCACTCGCTTAGGCTGCCGCCTACCTGCGGAAACAGGACTTCGCCGGGGCTCTGACCTGCATACCGCTGTCCTCCGTGACCTGGTCACGCTGCCCGAGGGGAACTGTTGCGTTGGCGGGAGCAGGCGGGGTTTTCTGCTGTATAGCTTCGATCAGATGGCGCGGGCGAGTTCGGTGAAAGCAAAAAGGAAGGCCAGCGAGGCCACCGGCCCGAACGACACTGATGCGTTGGCCGAGTGTAGACAGACTCAACCGCGGCCCCGTTCAGACGGCGAGGGCGAGTTCAACAAGGCCGCCGGGAGCCGGTACCTCGGATCGACATACTACCGGGAGGCATGCCATGACGTTCGAGCCAATGATCCACTGCGGTTCGATCAGCCTATTATACGAAGACCTGCATCAGCGTGCCGCCCGCATCGCCACCGGCCTGAGCGCGCTGGGCGTCCGACCCGGCGACCGGGTGGCGCTCGTCCTGCGCAACGACGTCGCTTACGTCGAGATCACCATGGGGGTGGGCCTGCTCGGTGCGGTGCCGGTGCCAGTGAACTGGCACTGGCGGCACGACGAGCTGGCCCATCTGATCACCGACAGCGGCAGTCGCGTGGTCTTCGCCCACGACGACCTCGTGCCCGACGTCGAGGCGGTGCTGCCCACCGGGACAACGCTGATCCGGGTGCCGGTCACGGCCAAGCAAGTCACCGCCTATGGCCTCGAAAGCGCCCGCGGTTGCAGCAGCAGCCACCCCGAGCTGGAAAGCTGGCTGGCGGCGCACGCGCCCTGGGTCCAGCCCGCGAGTCGGGGCACCGATCGCACTCATCTACACCTCCGGAACCACCGGCCCACCCAAGGGCATCTTGCGCGAGCCGGTAACCAGCCCCGAGCAGAACCAAGCGCTCTTGCGGATGGTGTTCGAGGCATTGGGCATGACCCCGCAGATGCGCGCGCTCGTGCCCGGACCGCTCTACCACACTGCGCCCAACGTGCACACGATGCT
>JBOHFU010001257.1:0-1040 GCA_050699675.1 Pseudonocardiaceae bacterium | reverse complement strand
CCGTCCCGGTCGAACACCTCGGTGACCTCGGGATAGTTGCCCTTGGACTTGGACATCTTGAGCCCGTCGTCGCCGAGCACGATGCCGTGCGCCAAGCAGGTGCGAAACGCGGGCCGGTCGAACAGCGTCGTGGCAAGTACGTGCAGGGTGTAGAACCAGCCACGGGTCTGGCTGTTGTACTCGACAATGAAGTCGCCCGGGTAGTGGTGCTCGAACCAGTCGGCGTTGTCGAACGGGTAGTGCACCTGCGCGAAGGGCATCGAGCCCGACTCGAACCAGCAGTCCAGCACCTCGGGCACCCGGCGCATGGTGGAGCGCCCGGTGGGGTCGTCCGGGTTGGGCCGGGTCAGCTGGTCGACGAACGGGCGGTGCAGGTCGGTGGGGCGTACCCCGAAGTCGCGTTCCAGCTCATCCAGCGAGCCGTAGACATCCACCCGTGGGTAGGCCGGATCGTCGGAGACCCAGACCGGCAACGGCGAGCCCCAATACCGGTTGCGGGAGATGTTCCAGTCCCGGGCGCCCTGCAGCCAGGCGCCGAACTGCCCGTCGCCGACGTTGTCCGGAACCCAGGTGATCTCCCTGTTCAGCGCCACCATCCGGTCCCGGAACTTGGTCACCTCGACGAACCAGGACGACACCGCGCGCTGGATCAGCGGGGTGTTGCAACGCCAGCAATGCGGGTAGGGGTGGTCGTAGGTCTCGTGGCGCAGCAACACACCGCCGACGTAGGCCGCGCCGTCGCGAAGATCCCGGATGATCTCCCGGTTGGCGTCGAACACCTGCATCCCGGTATACGGCGCCACCTCGGCGGTAAACTGTCCCGCCGAGTCCACCGGGACCACTACCTCTATCCCGGCGGCGTCGGCGACGGCCTTGTCCTCCTCGCCGAAGGCGGGGGCCATATGCACCAGGCCGGTGCCCTCATCGGTGGTCACGTAGTCGGCAGCGAGCAGCTGGTGTGCATTGGCCCGGCCGGCGAAGAAGTCGAACGGTGGGGTGTAGTGGCGGCCCAGCAGATCCGATCCCTGGTACCGGGCCAA
>JBOHFU010001256.1:0-1040 GCA_050699675.1 Pseudonocardiaceae bacterium | reverse complement strand
AGTTTGGTCTGGTCGGGGCTGCTGTCGGTGAGCATGCGGCGGGCTTTGGGGCGGCCTCCGGTGGAGGGGTAGATCAGCACGGTTTCCTGGATGCCGGCGAGGTGGTCGAGGAGTTCGCGGACTGACAGGTGCAGGCCGGCGTGTTCGGCGCAGCGGCGCATGAGGTGGGCGATCTGCAGGGCCAGCACGCAGGTGAAGACGTGCACGCGGATGTTGTGGTCGGTCCAGTGGTGCATCGGGGAGAATGACACTACGTGGGGGTCTTTGAGTTGGCGGAACCCGAACTCGGCGTCGGATTGGGAGCGGTAGCCGGCCACTACCTCGGCGATGGGCCAGTCCTCGCGGTCGGTGATCAGCACGCGCTTGCCGAAGACCTCGCCTGCCAGCTTCGTGCGGGCGCGGGTATCGATGTGCCAGTTCAAGCGGTACTCGGCTGCGGTGTCACCGGTCAGCTCCCAGCCGATGACACGCCTGGCCCAGGTGTCGCGGCAGATGCCCGCAATCTCGGTTTCCACTTGCTCGCGCGGGCGGCGGGTCTTGCCCCGGGCCAGCGTGGCGGCCAGGTCGTCGAGGCGGGCGCTGGCCTTGGCCAGCGTCTGGTCGAACCCACGGACCTGTTTGTCGTGCAGGGTCGGTGAGTGGGTGAGCACCACGCGGCGGTCGACGCCGTAGGTCTCGCGGCGGGTGCTCAGCGCGGTCAGACCGGGGAACCGGTGGGCATCGACCGGGCTGCGTCGGGATGCAGGTAAGGCGAGTAGGTCGGGATGGTCGCTGGGTGGGACCGACCCGACGTATCCCAGACCGGAGGAAGCCAGGTAGGCGAAGTTGGCCGTCGAGTTCTGGCCGGCGTCAAACACCACGGTCACCTCACCGGCACCGGTGCGGGGGTCGGCGCCCCCGGTGAGGAGCTCCTGGTAGCCGCCGGTCAGCTTCTCGATCACGGTGGCGAACTGGGTGACGTCGGGCCGGTTGCCCGCATAGGCGTGCGACACCAGCGGGATCCCGCCGTCACGGGTGACGACCAGACCCAGCCCGACCAG
>JBOHFU010001255.1:0-1041 GCA_050699675.1 Pseudonocardiaceae bacterium | reverse complement strand
CTGAAGCCGGACCTGGTGTTGCTGGATCTCATGTTGCCGGGCATGAACGGCATCGACGTGTGTAAGGCGATCCGCGCCGAGTCCGGTGTCCCGATCGTGATGCTCACCGCCAAGACCGACACCGTCGACGTGGTGCTGGGTCTGGAGTCCGGCGCGGACGACTACGTGGTCAAGCCGTTCAAGCCCAAGGAACTGGTGGCCAGGCTACGGACCCGGCTGCGCCGCACCGAGGACGATCCCGCCGAGCAGCTCACCATCGGCGACCTGACCATCGATGTGCCCGGTCACCAGGTCAGCCGAAACGGGACGCCGATCTCGCTGACTCCGCTGGAGTTCGACCTGCTGGCGGCCTTGGCCCGCAAGCCGCGTCAGGTATTCACCCGCGAGGTGTTGCTCGAGCAGGTCTGGGGCTACCGGCACGCCGCGGACACCCGACTGGTCAACGTGCACGTCCAGCGACTTCGTTCCAAGATCGAGCAGGACCCCGAGCATCCAGAGGTGGTGCTCACCGTACGCGGCGTCGGCTACAAGGCGGGCACGCCATGAGGCCCCCCGCGCCGGGGATCGCTGCGCGCTGATGTCGCTCGCGGGCCGGGTGACCGATCCCTTGCACCGGGCCGCCGCCCGGGCCCATGAGCTGGCCGCGGTGGCAGGCGCGATGTGGCGCCGCTCCCTGCAGATCCGGGTGGTGGGTGCCACCGTGGCGCTGTCTTCGACCGTGGTGCTGGTGCTGGGCATGGTGCTACAGGCCCAGATCGCCCAGCGGCTGATCGAGAACAAGACGCAGGCCGCGCTGCTGCAAGCCGAGAACAGCAGGGTCGTGGTGGAGTCCGAGCTCGGCGCGGTCGATCCCACCTCGGCGTCGCTGGCAAGCCGGCTCACCACCGCCGTCGACCGGCTGACCAACCCCGACCCCACCGGTGAACGCTCCGCGGCGGCCAGCGCCGGAGCGTACGAGCCGGTGCTGGTGGACGGCGGTGGCCCAGCCGGCGTCGCTGCTACCGAGCAGAAGATCGGCCCACTGGACGATGTCCCTGCGGT
>JBOHFU010001254.1:0-1042 GCA_050699675.1 Pseudonocardiaceae bacterium | reverse complement strand
CCATCGGCGGGATCATGTGGTCGACGATGGTGGCGTGCGCCCTGCGCTTGGCCTGGGTGCCCTCACCGGGGTCGTTGACGATGAACGGGTACACCAGCGGCAGGTTCCCGAGCACCGCATCCGGGGCATCATCAGCGGCCAGCCCCAAACCCTTGCCGGGCAGCCACTCCAGGTTGCCGTGCTTGCCTAGGTGCACCACGGCATGCGCGCCGAAGGAATGCTCCAGCCACCGGTACGCCGCAAGGTACTGGTGCGACGGGGCCAGCTCGGGGTCGTGGTAGATCGCCACCGGGTTCTCGCCGAATCCGCGCGGCGGCTGGATGAGCAGCACCACGTTGCCGAACCGCAGCGAGCCGACGTAGATCGCCCCGTCGGAAACGTAGAGCTGCCCCGGAGGCTCGCCCCAGGCCGCCACGACAGATTCGCGCAGCGGCGCGGGCAGGCCAGCGAACCACTGGACGTAGTCCGCGGTGGGTATCCGGATGGCCGCGCCCGCCATCTGCTCCTCGGTGAGCCACTCGACGTCGTGCCCACCCGCGGCGATCAGCCGGTGGATCAGCGCGTCGCCCTCCAGAGCGTCGAGGTCCAGGCTGCCGAGGTCGTAGCCGGCCTCGGCGAGCGCACGGAGCAGCACCACGGCCGACGCTGGGGTGTCCAGCCCGACCGCGTTGCCGATCCGGGAGTGCTTGGTCGGGTAGGCCGACAGCACGATCGCGAGCCGTTTGTCTGCGGCAGGCACCTGCCGCAGCCGGGCCAGCGCGACGGCGGTGCCGGCCACCCGAGCGGCCCGCTCGGGGTCGGCGACGTAGACCGGGATCCCGTCCGGACCGGGCTCCTTGAAGGAGAACGGCACCGAGATCAGCCGCCCGTCGAACTCCGGGATGGCAACCTGCATGGCGGCGTCCATCGGGGACAGCGCCGCGTCGCTGGCCTGCCAGGCCGCTCGGGAGATGGTCAGGCACAGGCCCTGGAGCACGGGGACGTCCAGCGCGGCCAGCGCCCCCGCGTCCCAGGACTCCTCCTCGGCTCCGGCGCTGCCGCC
>JBOHFU010001253.1:0-1042 GCA_050699675.1 Pseudonocardiaceae bacterium | reverse complement strand
AGACTTGCGCGGGAACGCAGTGAAGAGCTTGTTCGGGTACTCGATGAAGATTTCGGCCTCGTCCGGTTAATTTCAGAACAAAGGTCGCGAAAATTTGACTTCGGTGACGTTCTGGTGGCGCGCGCCGGAGCGAGGGTGACTGCGGCCCGGGCTGGTGCATCTGGTCGGGGTGTAGAAGACGAAATTGAAGCGATAGCCCGAGGCATTGGCCTCGAATACGCCACTCGAACGAGGTTCACTGGCCGGCGACACCAAACCGCTCCTTGTGATCTAGCCATTCCTGCTTCGGACACGCCTGCGATTGCGGTTGCGGCAAAAGGATTCGACTCGACGGGGTCTGAGCTGACTGACGCGGTGCGCGAAGTCCAGGAGATGGCGGAGGTTCGTCTGCCCGAGCAGTTCATTATGGTCGTCGTCGATGGCATCGGTTGGAAAAGTCGGGTTAGCGATCTTCGCAAGATTTACGGCTTGTGGGAACGACGGGCGATTGACGGCATGTACACGTTGGCTTCCCTCGCTGATTTCCGTCGCGATCTAGAACGTGCAGCTCGCTTGCGCGATCTGCTTTAAGGTCTGATTTAGTGCGCTGCTTGGGTGATCATGACTTCAGCGGGACGGAAGCCAGAGTGGCCTCAATAGGCCCGACATGCCTCCGCGTCGGGCGGTTGGAGTCTGTTGAACGCGGTGCGGGTGGTGACGGGGGAGAAGGGCGAGGTCGACATCGCGCGGCCGGGATCTAGCTCGCCGGCCAGTACGGCCTGGCACAGCGCGGCCATGACGGCGAGATCGTCGCGTTGTGCGGCGACGAACCGGGCGTCTACCGGGTCGCCGTGCCCGGGGACCACAGTGCCCGGGTCCAGTTGCAGCAGCCCGGTCACCGTGGTGGGCCAGTCCAGCGGGTAGGCGTCGGTGAAATCGGGGTCGGCGCCCTGCTCGACGAGATCGCCGGCAAAGAGCACGCGAGTATCGGGCGACCACACCGCGATGTCGTGGTCGGTGTGCCCAAGCCCGGCATGGATCAGCAGCACCTGTCGACCACCGA
>JBOHFU010001252.1:0-1043 GCA_050699675.1 Pseudonocardiaceae bacterium | reverse complement strand
ACCTCGTCGACGTCCAAGTCCGGTTCGACGCGGTCGAGCAGGGCACGCTCTACATCGACGTCCACTACGCGATCCGCGGCACCAACGACCCGCGCAACCTGGTCTTCCCCTTCTACGTGATCCCGTCGCACGAGAGCGCGGACAGCCCTGGAGGTGGGTCGTGACGCTGCCCGCACCGAACCTGGACGACCGTCACTTCCAGGACCTCGTCGATGACGCGAGGCGCTACGTGCAGCGCCGCTGCCCGGAATGGAGCGACCACAACGTCTCCGACCCGGGCATCACGCTGATCGAGACCTACGCGATGGTCGTCGACCAGCTGATCTACCGCCTCAACCAGGTACCCGACCGGCTTTACCTGCGGTTCCTCGAGCTACTCGGGATGCCCCTGTACCCGCCGACACCAGCGGTCGCGCCTACCACGTTCTGGCTGTCCGCCCCGAGAGAGGACACCGTCACGGTGCCGGCCGGGACGGAGGTGGCCACCCAGCGCACCGAGGCCGAGCCGGCGCTGTCGTTCACCACCGCCGAGAACCTGGCGATCCTGCCGTGTTCACTCGCCGGGATCGCCACCACCACCGGCGAGCACGGCGGCCAGCCGGTGGACCGCAACCGGGCGCTGAGCACCGACGAGCCGTTCCCGTGCTTCTCGACGACGCCGGAGTACGGCGATGCGCTGCTGATCGGGTTGAGGGTGGCGGTGCCGCGCTGCGCGGTGGCGCTGCGGTTCGACTGCCAGGTCGAGGGCGTCGGCGTCGACCCGCGCCAACCGCCGCTGGTCTGGGAGGCCTGGACCGGCAACCGGTGGGACTTCTGCGAGCTGGACCGCGACGGGACAGGCGGGCTCAACCGGCCGGGCGACGTGGTGGTGCACGTCCCGGCGGGACACGCCACGTCGGTCATCGCGCAGCAGTCGGCCGGCTGGCTACGGTGCCGGGTGGTGCCCGCCGCACCAGGGCAGCCGTTTTACAGCGCGTCGCCGCAGATCCACGGCGCGAGCGCCTTCACCATCGGGGGCACGATCGACGCCGCTTACAGCGAGA
>JBOHFU010001251.1:0-1044 GCA_050699675.1 Pseudonocardiaceae bacterium | reverse complement strand
CCTCCTGGCAGGCCAGGGGTGGTTTATCCCTTATGTTCCTTACGCTCCTTATGCTTGGCTTGCCTAACCTCCGTTGTCAAGACACCGTTGGGTCACGGGCGAACGTGCACCCGGCGGGACACTGACCGTGAAGGCCGGCTACGGAGCGGCTCCACTCCACGAACCTGCGCCCAGGCCAATCCGCAGCTGGGCGTACGGTCCGAGTTCGGTGTGTCATAGTTAGGTTTGCCTAACTCATGTCAAGACGGCGTTTGCCCTAAGGGCGTACGTGCGGCCGGCTCGCCGGAAATGGGCGATCATCCCAGCACGTTTGCGAGTGCCGTCACTGTCCGGTCCAGTCCCCAAGGGAATGGACAGCGCTGAGGGGAAGCCCAGCGCCGCCGAGTCCGCCTGCTCCAACCGGACGTACTTGCCGTTCTTGACCGCGTCCAACTGCTGGAAGACCGGGTTCGACTCAAGGAAGGTCCGGTCGTCGTCGGTGGGATACGAGATGATCATGACGTCCGCTTCCAGAACGCCGAGGTGCCACCAGAGCGGCCAGCGAGAGGCCGCCGCCGATGAACCTTCGGCGGGTGAGATCGTCGATCACGTCCAATCGGTGGTCGTCCACGAACGTGATCACGATTCCTCCTTGATGCCCTTTACGTCCCCTATATCCAGTAGGTTTAGGCTTGCCTAACTCCGATGTCAAGACGGTGTTTGCCGTAACGCGTACGAGCGGTCGGACGGGTGGCAGTGACAGGCCGCTACCAGACGGCTCCCCCGGGCCCGGGACCAGGCTGTCCAGAGGCGGCCGTACGGCCCTTCGCCGACGGTGAGCTCGGGGCGTGAGCCGGGCTCGACGACCCGGCCGGCGTCGAGCACCACGATGGCGTCCACGGCGAACACATAACTCGTGGGGTAACCGACCATGGACGGGGCCGCTTCTCGCCTTCCGGGTGATCCACCCTTTCTCGATCGGGCGAGGGAAGCTTCTCCGCGATCAACACGTCAACTCCATGCGACAGCCCATGGGTGGCCACTCGGGCAAAAGGGTGGTACAGG
>JBOHFU010001250.1:0-1046 GCA_050699675.1 Pseudonocardiaceae bacterium | reverse complement strand
CTCCTTCGGCCTTACCGCCGCCGTCGGAGCGTGGTGTGCGCTGGTCGCCGCGCTCGGGTTCAGTTGATCAGCAGACATGAGTCCCATCCGGAGATCGGCGGCGTGGAGCGCCCCGCGGTCTGCAGCGCGAGGACGAGGCCGGCGGTTCCGTCCAGGAGTCCCGCGTTGTGGTGTTCGGAGGCTTCGGCGTGCCGGGTCAACAGTTCGACCAGGTGCGGCAGCCGTGTGCTGATCGTAGGAGTCAGCGCATCGCGCGCGGCGCGCCAGGCGGTCTGGTACAGCCCCGACCAACCATGGCACAGGCCGGTGTCGGTGATCCAGCGCAGCTGGGCAGGATCGGACAGGCAGCTGGCCAGGGCGTGTTCTGCCATCATCTGACGTGAGGTGTCACCGGTGGCGATGGCGGCGATCTGCTGGGCACGGGCGATGCCGGGGGTGCCGTAGCACCATGACGGCCGCAGCGGGCTGGTCTGCTTCACCCGCCCGGTGCGCAGTTCGTCCCGTGTGATCCACTGCGGCCACCATGGTCCGGACTCGCAGTCTTGGCGCCAGGCGTCCAGATGAGCGCAGATCTCCGAGATGGCGCCGAGGTGGCCTTCCGCGATGATCCCCCGGCGCATCGCGTGGGCGAGCAGCGCGAGGGGTCCGGTGATGCCGTGGGCGATCCCGAAGTTCGCATGCCCGCCTGGGGTCGGCAAGAGGGGGTCGGGGTCGTGAGAAGCCCACCAGCCAGGGAGCCAGGTTCCGTCGATGCGCAGCGGCTCGGTCAGACGAACCAGGTGACCGAGAATCCGTCCGAGCGCGTCGCTTCCGGGAGCGCGCCGGAGCAGGAGTTGGCCGATCCCAGTCAGGCCGTAGAACAGGTCGTACTCGGCAAACGCCGGCATTTCGCTACGGTCGATGCGCGCCAAGGCGGCGTCGACGCGGCGATGGGCGAGGCTTGCGACATGGGCGTCCAGCCTCGTCAGGGCCCGACCGTAGCGGGGTATCTCGTCGGCTTCGGCCGCGTGCAGAATGAAGGAGATCGCGGGCGCCCCGACATAGAG
>JBOHFU010001249.1:0-1046 GCA_050699675.1 Pseudonocardiaceae bacterium | reverse complement strand
TCGTAACACAGCAGTACACCGGCAAGGGCGACGCCTTGCGCGCTGGCTTCCTCGCGGCCTCCGGAGACGTGATCGTCATGATCGACGCCGACGGGAGCATGTCGCCGAAGGAGATCCCCCACTTCCTCTACTTCCTCTCGAACGGCTATGACTTCGTCAAGGGTTCGCGGTTCATGGGTGGCGGTGGCTCACTGGACATCACCCGAGTGCGGCGGCTGGGCAACCGCGCCCTTCTCCACCTGGTGAACACGCTCTACCACAGCAACCTCAGCGACCTGTGCTATGGGTTCTGCGCGTTTCACCGTCGCTACCTTGCCTTCCTCGACCTCACGACCCCGGGTTTCGAGATCGAGACCCAGATGACGATCTGCGCCGTCCGAGCCGGGCTGAGGATCGCAGAGGTGCCAAGCCTCGAGATGCCGCGGCGTCACGGCCAGTCCAACCTGCGGACCTTCCGGGACGGAACGCGCGTCCTGCGCACCGTGCTGCGTGAGCACCGGACTGGGATCAGCGGGCACATGGTGCAGTCGCTTCGTCACCGAGTGCACGCCTCGGGAGTCATTACCGATCAGTCTCTCCGGAAGGTCAGGCCACGACAACACAGCACGTCGTCGTAGGCACGTTGACTGCGATCGCAGAGACGGCGTGAAGGGGGAACACCGATGGGTTCCGTGTTCACACTGGTCCCCGGCCGTGTGGCGAGCATCGTCGCCGCCCTGGCCACGTTGCTTGTCGGAGGCATCCTTGCCGTCGGCGGTGATGGTCTGGCTACGGGGGTCACCGCCGCGTTTCTCGTTGCAGCGCCTGCCACCGCGGTGGCTGTGCTTGTGAGTGTGCTCGATCCGTTGTCGCGGATCGTCCTGGCGATGGCCGCGGCTGTCGTCGTCAATGCTCTGGTGGCCGAGGCAATGCTGGTCACCGACACGTGGTCGATCCCGGGTGGGGTGGCGGCGGTTGGAGTGATCAGCGCGGTTATCTGGCTCGCAACCAATGCCGTTTCAGGCTCGTCCTTCGCGGCTGCTGGCGCTAAGCGCGAGGTCACTGGG
>JBOHFU010001248.1:0-1048 GCA_050699675.1 Pseudonocardiaceae bacterium | reverse complement strand
GTCCGCGTCGTTACGCAGCAGAGCTTGTGCTTGCGCCCGGAGCCGCAGGGGCAGGGACGGTTGCGGGGACCGGCTGGCGCGGCCACGCTCACGTTCGCTGGAGCTTAGTGACTATCTCAAAAGGCTTTGACCTCCTGGAGCCGGTGTAGGCGCCGGTACCAGAGCAGCGCGCAGGCGAGCTGGATCAAGCCTCGGTAGTTGGCCGCCTTCTTGTCGTAGCGGATGAGGATCGCTCGGCACTTGGAGAGCCAGGCGAGGGTGCGCTCGACGACCCAGCGGCGGGCGGGATGGCGCTTCTTGCCTGTGTCGTCGAGCTTCTCCTCCCCGATCCGACGGATGTGGGGAAGGTAGCCGGCGGCCTCGGCTGCCGAGCGGCCGGTCGGGTTGTCGTAGGCCTTGTCGAGGCAGAGGTGCTGCGGGTACTCGGCGGGGTCTGGGCGCTCGACCACGATCGCCTCGATCGTCTGGGCCAGGAGCTTGGTGTCGTGGACGTTGGCGCCTTCGATCTCCAGCCCGAGCGGGCCGCCCGCTCGCTCGACGATCAGGCTCTTCTTCGTGCCCGGTTTGGCTCTATCAGTAGGATTGGGCCCCTTTTTCCGCCGCCCAGGCGGGCCTTCCCCATCGAGCCGTCGGCGGCCTGCCAGCGCCAGTCGACCGCGCCCAGCTCCTCGCACTCGCTGAGGAGGATCGCCCACAGCTCCGCGAGGACGCCGTCCTTGACCCAGCGCTGGAACCAGCGGTGCAGGGTGGCGTCGTCGCCGAAGCGCTCCGGCAGCCGGTTCCACTGGCAGCCCGAGCGCATCCGGAAGATGACGCCGTTCAGGACCCGCCGCAGGTCGGCGCGGGGGCGGCCGGTCGGCGCCGGCGGATAGTGTCTTTCCAGGATCGGCTCGAACCGCTTCCAGAGCTCGTCCGGTACCTCCCAGATCGTCTCCAGCGGCTGAGCTGCGTCGTTCTTTGCTCGAGGCACTCACGCCTCCCTTCACTCGAACGGCAACGCCCTCTCGTTCGAGCGAAGAGGCGGAAGTCCTCTTTTGAGATAGTCACT
>JBOHFU010001247.1:0-1049 GCA_050699675.1 Pseudonocardiaceae bacterium | reverse complement strand
CCTGGTGCCCGGAATCCCACGACATCATGGCTGCGGTTTCCGAGAGCTGCGCCATTGCCCCGAACAGGCGCCGCTTTATCTCGACCGGGTGTGAATCTCGGAGCAGGTCGGCAACCTCGTTCAACTGGCCGACAACGGCTTTCCGTCGCAAGCCCCCGCCGAACTGGTCATCCCACTCACGGAAAATCCGCGCGGCACTCTCGATCTGCTCGACTTCTTGATACCCCACCGAACTCGGCCGACCAGCGCGTGGCTTCTCTGTAGCGCCCGATAACCAGCGTTCAAGCGGCTCTAGCAGAGCACTACCGAAGACCACACCCGCAAGCATGCGCGCTACCTCGCGTCGGTCCAACGAGAGGTCCCTCCTCGTGAACTGGCTGACGGTCTCAACCATATCCGCAGGCACCCACCACAGCGACACGTCTACGTCGGCAAGGGCGATCGACGCTGACCGCCCGGCTGCTGTCGGCACCAGGTGGACGTCGGGCGCGGCGGCCCGATCGTCCTCGGGAAGCGTGAACCACAAGCATGACGACGGGATACGAAGTACCCGCGCCCAGTGCATCAGCCGGTCGAGATGCACGATGGTCGGCCCGTTCTCGATGCGGCTAAGCTGCCCCTGCGTTACCCCTATCCAACCCGCCACCACGTCCTGCGGGAGCGGTCGGCGGCCGTGGAACGGGTGGCAGCGGTACGCCCTGATCACCGTGCCCATATGGCGGCTCGCAAACGCCACCCTCATCGCGTGGCTATCCCAGAATTCAACGGGCACCTTGGATGGGGCCGCGAACCGGTCACGGCTACCTACCTTGCACGGCGCGCAGTAGGTGCCTGGGTTGTCGTGCGCCAACCGCGTACCGCAGCGGTGGCACTGTTTGATCCCAAGCTGTGCCTCGCGTCGAGCGTCCATGGACAGCGGCTCCGCTTGCCGAGAGTGGGGGTCAGGGCCGCTCCCCCCGGCTTCGCTCCTCACGACGGCACCCCGCCCGTCTCGGTGTCTTCCAGCTTGAAGCCCGGCCAGAAAGCGCACGAACGGAGTTGAACGAACG
>JBOHFU010001246.1:0-1050 GCA_050699675.1 Pseudonocardiaceae bacterium | reverse complement strand
CGCAGCACGATGTCACGGACCCCATCCAGGTCGCCGACGAGCTCGACCACGATGTCGATCTCGTCATCGTCGATCACCTTACCGGCGTCATCGGTCAGGGTTCGCGAACCGACTGCGGGAGAACGTGGCTTATCCAGGTCGGCGACGGCGATTCGGGTAAGTCTCAGGTCGATCCCGCTTGTCGCGGCGATGGCCGCTCGCCGTTCGTCGAGGACATCGACGAACTCCGACCCGATGTTGCCGCATCCGATCATGCCGAGCGTGATACTCGTCGTCACTGAGAGTTCCTCTCCTGGTCATTCAGCAAGTCCGACTTGGCTGGCTGGGGTCTACGCCACCGGTCACCAGCGGGTACCTATCGTCCCAGTAGTCCTTGACCTTGCGGGCCGAGGATCGGGCGGTGGTCGTGCAGCTCGACCAGCGACCCCCAGACGCCCGGACGGCTATCCTCATCTCGATGAGCAGAGCAACGCCGCGCATCGTCTCGCTGTTGCCTTCGGCTACAGAGATCGTGTGCGCGCTCGGGTTGGAAGGGTCACTGGTCGGCGTCACGCACGAGTGCGATTACCCGCCGGCAGTCCTCGGCAAGCCGAAGTTGACCGCGAGCCGCATCTCGCACCGGACGATGACGAGCGCCGAGATCGACCACGCCGTCCGCTCGCAGCTAGATGGGCACGGCTCGATCTACGATCTCGACGAAGCCCAGCTCCGCGCACTCGAGCCGGACTTGATCCTCACGCAGGAGCTGTGCGAAGTCTGTGCCGTCAGTTACCGGGAGGTCGAGCAAGCCGCTCGGATGTTCTCCACGGACGTCGACGTGGTCTCGCTGGAGCCGAACACGATCACAGACGTACTCGCCAACATCCGCACCGTCGGCCAGCTGACCGGCACCGACGCGCGGGCCGAAGCGCGGGCCGCCGAGTTGGCAGCGCGGCTCGACGCGCTCACGCGTGCACTCGTCGATGTCAAGCACCGCCCGCGAACAATGGTCCTGGAATGGCTGGAGCCACCGTTCGCGCCAGGCCACTGGGTCCCCGAGCAGATCGCGTG
>JBOHFU010001245.1:0-1051 GCA_050699675.1 Pseudonocardiaceae bacterium | reverse complement strand
CCGGTGAACAGCAGGGTGCCGCCCTGCGTCTCGAATAGCCGGCTGCGCGGGTCGTACTGGGCAAGTGTGGGCAGCCGCGACTCGCCGAACAGTTCCCGCGCGATGGCCGGGTGGGCCGCCAGGTAACGGCGAATGCAGATCGACAGCGGCGTCTCGGTGGCCAGCACACCCGCATCGGCGGTGCCGTAGAGCGAGGCAGAGCCCAAGCACGGATCGCCACCGCCCAGGCGCTCACCCACCAGCGTGCGCCACTCCTCGCTGAACACCTCACCGGCCAGCACCAGCTTGACGCGATAATCCGACCACGGCACGCCGCGGTCCCGGCCGGTGTCGACGACGCCCTTGAGGAACGGCGGGTAGCCGAGCAGCACCACCTGCTCGAACTGCGGACCCAGCGCGGTGACCACCCGCAGGATCTCGTCGACGTTACTGCCTGGGGTGATCACCGTGATCGGATAGCCCTTGGCGGCCAGGTGCCGGCAGCAGCTCGCGGTGTACATCCCGCCGACCCAGGTGCCCAGCGCGAAGCACACCACGGCCAGCGTTGCGCGCCGATCAGCGCTGAAGCTGTCGTGGAAGACCTGCTCGAACCGGGCGGCGACGGCATACTCGTCGGCGGCCGACCGTGGCCAGAAGGTCGGTTCGCCGGTCGAGCCCGAGGACACCGCCACCATGTCGCAGCCCACCAGCCGGCCGCCGCGGCACAGCTGGGCCAGCGGATGCCGGCGCAGGTAGTTGTCCTTGGTGAGCAGCGGCAGCGTCCGGAAGTCGTCGACGGTCCGCACCGCTGCCGGGTCGACGTCGTGCTCGGCGAGGAACGCCTGGTAGGCCGGTACCATCGCAGCAACCGAGTGGAACAGGGTCAGCGCGCGCTGCTCCGGCTCGCCCGGTGCCGGGCGGGCGAGGACCTCGTCCAGGCCCGTGGTGAGGAACAGCTCACGATCGTCGCGCATAGGTCAGGGATCCCGCGGAGAAGTCCAGACCTCGGCCAGCTCCTTGGCAGGTCGGGTTGGGCCGCCGTTGGCCGATGCTGACGGCGTGATTTCCTGCT
>JBOHFU010001244.1:0-1052 GCA_050699675.1 Pseudonocardiaceae bacterium | reverse complement strand
GGCCATGCAGGCGATAACGGTGCCGGTGCGACCCATCCCGCCGTTGCAGGCGACCTCGACGCGTTGGCCGGATCGAGCGCGCCGATAGGCCCGGATGATCATGGCGGCGGCGAACGAGCGTCCCATCAGGCAACGTGATCGCCCCGGTGAGCGGCACGGTCATCAGCACAGCTTGCCTGCCAGGTGGACAAGGCGCTGGCCAGCGAAGGCTACGCCTCGTCCTCGCTGCCGGTGAGTAGGACGTGGGCCACCAGCTCGGGATTGTCGTTCATCGGCACGTGCCCGCAACCGGGCAGCCGCAGGAGCCGGGCGTGGGGGATCAGCCGGATGACCGATTCAGCCCGGGGCCGCCGGAAGAGGAAGTCCCGGGCTCCCCAGGCGATGGTCACCGGCACGTCGGGCACCCGGCCAGTAAATATGATCTTGTCCCCGGCCGTCAGGGTGGGAGCGAATCCGACCGCGCCAGCGAACACCCGCATATCCTCGAGCAACACGTGCGGCTCGAGCAGATCCGGACGGGCAAAGAGGACGCCGCACATCAGCGTGCGCCCGGCCGGAGTCTGGGCCAACCGGGTCGCGAGCTTCGGGGGCATGTGCCGCGCGGTGCCGCGTATGGACCGCACCAACCCCAGCGACACCCGCCGCCCCATCGGGGTCCACAGTCCCGCTGGGGACAGCGCCGTCGCGCTGCGCGCCATTCCCCGTTGGGCCAGCACGAGGGACACCAGGCCCCCCATCGAGTTGCCGGCCGTGTGCGGCCGGTCCAGTCCCAGGTCCGCGAAGAACTCGGACAACACGAGCACTGCGCTGTCCAACTCGTAGGGCAGGTGGTCCGGAAGTGGGGGGGACTCGCCGAACCCCGGAAAGTCGACGGAGATCACGTCGCGATGCTTGGCTAGCAGGTCGACGACGGGAAGCCACCCCTGCCGTCGGTGACCGGCTCCGTGCAGCAGCACCAGCGGCGGCCCCGCGCCGCACCGGTCGTATGCGAGCTGCACAATTTACACTGTATCGGCTTGTGACTCGCCAGTAACTGCCTGACGAGGAGAAAC
>JBOHFU010001243.1:0-1057 GCA_050699675.1 Pseudonocardiaceae bacterium | reverse complement strand
GGCGAGGGCCGCAACCTGCAGTTCTGCCACGTCATGATCAATATGGACCTGCCGTGGAACCCGATGCAGATCGAGCAGCGCCTCGGCCGGTTGCACCGGGTGGGCCAGGACCACGACGTGCTGCTGGCCAACCTGGTTTCCCGCGGGACCATCGAGGAGCGCATCCTGCACGTGCTGGAGTCGAAGATCAACCTGTTCGAGCTCGTCGTCGGGGAGCTGGACATGATCCTGGGTCGGGTGACCGACGACTTCGACTTCGAGACCTCGGTGTTCACCGCGTACGTCACCGCCGCCGACGATGCCGCGTTCGCTGCCTCGCTGGACGACCTCGGCGCCGACCTGGCCCGGGCTCGTAGTGACTACCTGCGCACTCGCGGCGCCGTCGACCAGCTGGTCGGGGAGGACTGAGCGTGGACCCGGGCCTGGAGTTCTGGCTGCGTTACGTCGACGATCGCGGCGGGCTCATCGAGCCTGCCGCTGACGGCACCCTGGTCATGCTGCCGCCCGCGGTGGCCGGCGAGTTCGATCTCCCCGATGAGTTGGTCGTCACCGCTGACCCTGACGTCGCCCGTGATGGCGGGATGGTGCTGCTGGCCACCGGCCACCCGGCGCTGATCCGGGCGGCCGACGCGGCACTGACCGGTGGGGACGCCGGGGTCGTCGCCCTCGTTGCTCCGACCACTCCGGCTCCGGACCGAGAACAGCTACAAGACAAGGTCCGCGACCAGTTCCCGGTGCAGCACGGGCGGATCGACGTGACCGGGCTACCGGTGCGCATCGACCGGCCGATGCTGCGGGTCGGCGCGCTGGTCACTTACACGGTGTCCGCGGAGGAGTTCTACCAGGAGCAGCTGGAGTGCTGGGTCGACGCGGTCTCCGGGCTGCCGCTCGGGGCCGACGACGTCACCCGGCTGCAGCGCGCCCCGCGCCCCGAAGGTCCAGTAGCGGCGTCGCCACCGGTGCTTGCGGCCGTCACCGGGGCGCTGGAGCAGGCCCACCGCATCCTCGAGGCCGCCGCCGACCGGCGGCGCAGCACCCTGTCGGCCCAGGCCTCGGA
>JBOHFU010001242.1:0-1058 GCA_050699675.1 Pseudonocardiaceae bacterium | reverse complement strand
GCCGGCGAAGGAGCACGCGCTCGCGCTCGCGGCGCGCTTGCGAGCACCGCCGAGGCGAGCGCGACGAGCGCGAGGAGCGACCAGACCTCAACCAGCGCCGGCAGAGCGGAGGCCGAGCCGAGCGTTCGCTCGAGCGCCTGCAGCGGCTGGTCGCTCAGGCAGGCGCACGCGAATCCAAAGAGCGCGAGGCAAAGAATCGCTAGGAGGATGAACGCCACCAACGGCATCCGTCCCCGGAGCGCCTGCAAGCCCATCGCTCCCCAGGATAGCCCGCTGCCGAGCACGAGGATACAGAGGAACATCTCAACGACCGTTAGGATGTCCCCGTGCCGAACGACCGCTGCGAGCTTCTCTGTCTCGACCTCGAAGTGGCCGAGCGGCTGCGTACGCGGCGGCTCGGCGCGCGCGAGGCGGAAGGTGCCGCCGGCCGCGCCCGCGCGCTCGCAGACCCCACACGGCTGATGCTCGCCTGCGCCCTGCGCGAGGTCGAGGAGCTCTGCGTCTGCGACCTCGCCTGGATCGCGGAGCGCTCCCAGAACCTCGTCTCCCACCACCTGCGCCTCCTCAGGAGCCAGGGCCTCGTGAGCTCCCGCCGGGCCGGAAAGATGGTCATGTACGCGCTCAGCGACGAGGGCGCACGGCTCGTCGAGGCCGTACTCGCAGAGGAGGCGACGCTCGAGCGATGAGCACCCATGAGCTTCCCGTCGCCCAGCCGGCGGCGCGGCAGCCCGCTCCACGAGGCGCGGAATGGCTGCAGGCGGCGAAGCGGGCGCGCTCTCTGTCTTGGCTCTCACTCGCCTGGATGGGCGCAGAGGGTGCCCTCGCGATCGTGGCCGGCATCCTCGCTGGCTCGATCGCGCTCATCAGCTTCGGCATCGACTCGGCGATCGAGGGCGTCGCGAGCCTCATCATCGTCTGGCGCTTCACAGGTTCGCGCCTCCTCTCCCACGCCGCCGAGCAACGCGCGCAGAAGCTCGTCGCCATCCAATTCTTCCTCCTTGCGCCCTACGTCTCGGCCGAGGCAATCCACAAGCTGGTGACCGCCGAGCAAGCCGAGA
>JBOHFU010001241.1:0-1060 GCA_050699675.1 Pseudonocardiaceae bacterium | reverse complement strand
TGGTGTGTGCGCAAAACTGGCTGCCATGCCCGCAATAGCCAGCTCGACGTGTTCAAGCGTGTGGGGTCCGATGTTGCTCGCTTCAGCTCGCCGGGTGAACTCCATCGCGTCGGCAGCAGCAGCTGAGAGCACGTCGCTGAGCCCAGCACCCACAGCGGCACCCAGGGTTGCCTGGCCACCGAGCTTGAGTGCCTGCCGTCTGTCCGCGGGACTGCCTCTCTTCTGCACGGGCGTGAGTGGTGCCTGCGGCTCCGACGCTACGACAGGCCCGGGGTCTGGGGTGTAGTCACGCCCGAAGTCGAGGGTCACCGGGCCGGTCTGGAATAACCGGCACAGCAGGTCGCGGTAGTCGTCGTTGGGCTGGCCGCCGGCCTCCCATCCCAGCCACGAGCGCTGGGTCAGCCCGCGGGCACCGAGGTGCTGCTTTTGGCACATGGTGTGGAAGGCGTTCACCGCTTGTTCGACCGTCCAGCCCCAGGCCAAGCGGTGGCTTTTCAGCGCCGAGTGTCCACAGCATCCGGCAATCCGGCGGGCGATCGCATGGTGCAGCGCGGTATCGGGTTCCGGTGGCTCACCGGCCTCCATGAGCAACCGCAGCCGCAGACGCGCGGCACACCGGGGGTCGTGAGCCGAGCGCCCGCCTGTCTCTGAACCATCGTGGGTGGCGCGGCGTGAGTTGCGGCCGGTCATTGACCGGACAGCCTACGACACATCCATGCGGTACGCGCCGATCTGCGAGCAACTCTCGCCCGATGTGAAACGCGGCTTCATCTGCTGTGCGGTGGGCTCTCACTACCGGGCAGCTCTCATACGACCGAAGATCCACTCGGCCCCCAGGGCCGGGATGCCCGACCCGCCAGAGGGGGTGGTGCTGCCCGGTCCGCCCCGACGACGCCAGCCGTTATGGGTGGCGAACCCGGCCGGCAGTGCTGCGCACCCCGCACCGCCGCTGGCGGTTCGCCCGGCCCTGGGTGCCTCCTGGAAGGTGTTGCGACGAGCGGGGTTGAACACGTGATCAACGAGGACGGACTACTGGCAGGCCGGGACCCGAGCGCGATGC
>JBOHFU010001240.1:0-1060 GCA_050699675.1 Pseudonocardiaceae bacterium | reverse complement strand
TTCCAGCGGCGCCCAGCTCCACCGTGATGATCCGGTCGACGACACGTGCGAGCAGCTCGCGGTCGTGGGAGACCAGCAGAACGGTCTTGGCTGAGTCCAGCAGCGAGCGCTCCAGCCACATCTTGCCTGGCACATCCAGGTAGTTGTCGGGCTCATCGAGCAGGAGCACCTCGTCCGGGCCACGCAACAGCGCCTCCAGCGCCAGTCGCTTCTGCTCCCCGCCGGACAGGTTACGAACCGCACGCCACTTGGCCACATCGAACCCGACGCCCAAGGCCGCCGAACAGCACTCGTCCCAGACCACCTCCATCGAGTAGCCCCCGGCATCGTGGTAGGTGGCCAGCGCGGACGCATACCGCAGTTGGGTGGGCTCGTCATCGACGTCCATCAGGGCACGCTCAGCCGCGTCGACATCCTGCACCGCCGCGCGCACCGCAGGTGGCGCCACCGAAGCGAGCAGGTCATGCACCGTGGTGGAGTCCTGGATACGGCCCACGAACTGGGGCATGACACCCAGGCCACCGGACCGAGACACTGCGCCGGAATCCGCGGTGAGCTCGCCCGAGATAATCCGCAGCAGGGTGGTCTTACCTGCGCCGTTCGCGCCGATGAGGGCAACCTTGCGGCCCTCTCCCACCCGGAAAGTGACCTCGTCCAGCAGAACCCGCCCATCAGGCAGGGTAAAACTCACTGAGTTGACCTCTACATACCCCACCGTGGACCCGCTCTCCCGACATCAATAGCCCGGTCATCTCGCCGGATCCACGACTTCATTCCCGCCAGCCGCCGTCGGCGACCTTACCGCCGAGCCAGCAGTCCCGGTTAGCGAATAATGCGTACCGGGATGTCGATGTCCAGCGCGGCCCAAGCTGTGTCCGCGGTGACGGCGACGCGGTCCAGTCGGGCCGCCAACGCTAGGCAGCATCGATCGCCAAGGGAGAGCCCAGCGGATCGGGTGGCAACCCACAGATTCGCGGCGGTGATCGCGTCAGGTTCGGTCAGAGGTTCGATTCGCAGCCCGAGAGTGCGTAGCCGGTTGGTCGCGCGGTGGGCGTCGACG
>JBOHFU010001239.1:0-1062 GCA_050699675.1 Pseudonocardiaceae bacterium | reverse complement strand
GACGCCGAGGATGCTCCAGTGATCGAAGGTCGCCTAACAGTAGCGCGGTCGCGAACACTATGGCCCACCACAGATGAAGACGGAACGTTCCCCACCTGTCGGGGCTGGCTGAGTCCCCCTTCGGGGCGGCCAGTATCGCGCGTGCTGCGGCCGCTACGCTACTTTATTATGAGCACTCCAACAGCGTCGTCATCCGTCTCGCCGAGCACGAGGACTCTAGTAATAGTCGCGTTCATCGGAGCCCTCGCTACCTTGCTGGCGGCACTCATCACCGGCTATTTCAGTTACCAGGCTGGAACGCAAGCAACAGGCGGAGGAGAATCCGGGCCGCCGGCCGTCAGCGTAAAGGCTGCCGACTGGATTGACGACAAACAACAACCTGGCCGCTTTAAGATCACTGGCGATGCCAGGAACCTAGCGAAGGGCCAACTGATCTGGACCTACAACGAGCCGCTGGGTCCACGTGGTGAAGACGGCCCATTATATCCGGACCCCGGGCCTTGCCCCATTGCGCCGGACAACAGTTGGTCATGTGACGCCGGCTTCGCGGGCGACACAACGGCAAGAGGTCAGCGCTTTAAGCTTTGGGCGATGATTGTAGACGAGAACCAAGCGTACAGTGCCAGCAAGACCAAGAACGGATTGGGAGCACCTGGGCGTAGCTATGCCAGTCTCATCGAGGTACCGCATATCGCGGGCAGTAAGACTGCGGACTCGATAACTGTCACGCGCCCCAGTTAGTGTAATTTCTTGCAATTGAGCCTTACGGTTGGAAGGACCTGCGAGGCGACTGAAGGCCGCGTAGTCGGGGGCGCCGCCGGCCGAATTTTCGTCGAGTTGCTCCGACTCATCACCTACCTGCGCGGACGCGGATTTGAAATCAATCTGCTGTCACGGAGCGGATCCGGCCGGTTGCGAGCGTCACAGTACCTGGGCCGCCAGGGCGGTGCCGCCGACCGGGCCACTTCCGGGTCGAGCGGATAGCGTGGCGGCGTGAACCCCGGTCCGGGTCGCCGCGATGCGGAGGCCGCCGTGCCTTACCCGTTGCGGGTGGCGGCGGCA
>JBOHFU010001238.1:0-1062 GCA_050699675.1 Pseudonocardiaceae bacterium | reverse complement strand
CGGCCCTGGCGGGTTGCTTGCCCTTGAACATGCCCAGCATCCGGTCGGTCACCAGGAAGCCACCGACCACGTTGATGGTGCCGAACGCGATCGCCACGACCGCCAGCAGCTTGTCGAACACCGAGAGGTCGTGACCCAGGCCCAGCACGATGATGCCGCCGAGCAGCACAATGCCGTGGATGGCGTTCGTGCCTGACATCAGTGGGGTGTGCAGGGTGTTGGGCACTTTGGAGATCACGGCGAAGCCGACGAAACCGGCCAGCACGAGGATCGCCAGGTTGGCCAGCAGCATCAGCCGTTGTCCCCTTCCGGCTCGCGGCCGGCGGAGCCGGCAATCGGGCTTCTGCTGATGCACGAGCGCATCAGCACCTCGTCATCGGAGTCTGGTGTCAGCCGGCCCTGCTCGTCCACCATCAGCTCCAGCAGTGACTGCACGTTGCGGGCGTACAACTCGCTCGCGTGCTCGGGCATCGTCGCCGGCAGGTTCAGCGGCGAGGCGATCGTCACATCATGGCGGACCACGATCTCACCCGGTTCGGTCAGCTCGCAGTTGCCACCGGTCTCGCCGGCCAGATCGACGATCACGCTGCCCGGGCGCATCCCCTTCACCGCCTCGGCGGTGACCAGGATGGGGGCCCGGCGTCCGGGCACCAGCGCGGTGGTGATCACGATGTCGAAACCACTGATCGCCTCGGTCAGCCGCTGCTTCTGCTCGGCGCGCTCGTCCTCGGTCAGCTCGCGGGCGTAGCCGCCCTCACCGGCCGCCTCGATGCCCAGGTCGAGCCATTTGGCGCCCAGCGAGCGGACCTGGTCGGCGACTTCGGGCCGGACGTCGTAGCCGGTGGTCCGGGCCCCGAGGCGCCTGGCGGTGGCCAGCGCCTGCAGCCCGGCCACCCCGACGCCGAGGATCAGCGCGGTCGCCGGCTTGACGGTGCCCGCGGCCGTGGTGAGCATCGGGAAGAACCGGGTGGACTGGTCGGCGGCCAGCAGCACCGCCTTGTACCCGGCCACGTTGGCCTGCGAGGACAGCGCGTCCATCGACTGCGCGCGGGAGATCCGGGG
>JBOHFU010001237.1:0-1067 GCA_050699675.1 Pseudonocardiaceae bacterium | reverse complement strand
GTAATGCTCCATGCAACCGTGCCAGTCCAGGTGGTCGGCGGAGACGTTGAGCACCGCAGCGGCCCGCGGATTCAGCCCGGGTGACCAGTGCAACTGGAACGACGACAACTCCACGGCCAGCACCCGGTGGCCGGCCTGCACCGCGTCCAGCACCGGGAACCCGACGTTGCCGCACGCCACCGCGTCCACCCCGGCGGCACGCAGGATCGACTCGAGCATCCCGACCGTGGTGGTCTTGCCGTTGGTGCCAGTGACCACCAGCCATTCGGCCGGACTGGATTGAGCACAGTCCAGCCAGCGGGCCAGTGCCACGTCCCCGATCACCGGCACACCGGCTCGGTGTGCGGCCACCATCAGCGGCGCGTCCGGCCGGAAACCCGGGCTGGTCACCACCAGGTCAGTGCCCGGCGGCGGGGAGGCCAGCCCGTGGGCCAGCCGCACCGGCCCATTGACCCGTGGGCCATCGACCCATGGGGTGCCGGCCAGCGCCTCCAGCTGGGCCGGCGACGAGTCGGTGACGGTGACCATGGCGCCCAGTTCGCCCAGCACCCGCGCGGCCGAGACGCCGGTGACGCGCGCCCCGGCCACTAGCACCCGGGCTCCGTTAAGGTCAACCCCGGCGAAGTCGGCCACGCCACTGATCGATGTTCGCAGTGCGGTCACCCCCCGGCTGCCGTCAGCCACTCGCTGTAGAACACCCCTGCGCCCAACGCACAGCAGATGGCCGCGAGCAGCCAGAACCGGATGATGACAGTGGTCTCGGCCCATCCCCCCAGCTCGAAGTGGTGGTGAAACGGTGCCATCCGGAACGGCCGGCGCTGGGTGGTCCGAAACACCGCCACCTGGATCACCACCGACAGCGCCTCCACCACGAACAGCCCACCGATCACGACGAGGAGCAGTTCAGTTCGGGTGACCACGGACAGGCCGGCCAGCAGCCCACCGATGGCCAGCGACCCGGTGTCACCCATGAAGATCCTCGCCGGGGGGGCATTCCACCACAGGAACCCGATGCACGCACCGACCGCCGCGGCGGCCACCACCGCTACGTCCAGCGGGTCGCGCAC
>JBOHFU010001236.1:0-1070 GCA_050699675.1 Pseudonocardiaceae bacterium | reverse complement strand
TGGTCGGCGGCGGCGCGCCTCCCCTGGCCCAGCCGCCCACCGGCCTACGGTGGCGGGTAGGAGATGCGGAGGTCGGAGGATGCGCGCGCTGCGGGTAGTCGGTCTGGGGATCGACGGCCGCACGGTCATCCTGGAGACGGTGGATCAGCAGTCCGGTGAGCAGCCGGAACAGTTCACCCTGCCCGCCGATGACAGCCTGCAGGCAGCGGCACGGGGTGATCTCCCTCGCCTCGGTCAGATCGAGCTGGAGAACCAGATGCGACCCCGTGAGATCCAGGCCCGGATCAGGTCCGGAGCGTCCGTCGAGCAGGTAGCTACTGCCGCCGGCGTCTCCAGCCAGCGGATCGAGCGGTTCGCCTATCCGGTGCTGTTAGAGCGGTCTCGCATCGCGATGCTTGCCCAGCAGGCTCACCCGATGCGCTCCGACGGGCCCGACGTGCGCACCCTGGAAGAGGTCGTCGCCGAGACCTTCCGCCGGCGCGGTCATGACCTCGACGCGGTGACCTGGGATTCCTGGCGCGGGGAGGACGGCAAGTGGGTCGTCCAGCTGCGCTGGCGGGCCGGCCGGTCGGAGAACCGGGCGCAGTGGACGTTTCACCCGGGCGCGCATGGTGGCACCGTGACTGCGATGGACGACCACGCCACCGGTTTGATCGATCCGCAACCAGCCGCGCAGCTGCGCACGGTGCCGCCGGTGGCGCGGCCCGACGAGCGGGTGGTCGAGCAGCGACCCAGCGCCCGCGCGGTGCCCGACGACGGACCGGCATACCACCCGGACGACCCGTCCGAGCCCCCGCAGCCCGCCCCCCCCAACCGCCCCCGCAAAGACCGCAAGACCATCCCCTCCTGGGAAGACGTCCTACTAGGCGTCCGCTCTCCGCATTGACCGCGTTCTGGATGCAGAACGCGGTAATCACGGGTATCTAGACCGCGTTCTGCATCCAGAACGCGGTAATCGGGTGACGGGAAAATCGGGTGCATCGGCGGCGGGGGGACGGTTAGCGTCGGGGCGCGATGAATCCCCAACAACAACCCTCCCTGGCTGTGCTGCGCCGGTTATGGCCGTACGT
>JBOHFU010001235.1:0-1070 GCA_050699675.1 Pseudonocardiaceae bacterium | reverse complement strand
TCGAGGTAGGCCCGCCGGTCGTCGTCCGTCCACGGTTCGGTGAACACCGGTTCGGACGGGGTACCCACCAGATAGCCCCGCTCGCGCGCCTCGGCGAACCCCGGCCGCCCGGGGACCAGGAAGGGGCTGAGGTAGCCGAGCACCGCCAGACCCTCGCCGTGTAGCTCCTCGATCAGTCCCGGCAGGTCGGGGTAGGCGCCGGGCGGCACCGTGCCGTGGATCTGCCAGGGCCAGCCCCACCCCGATCCGTCGTCCATCGCGTCGTAAATCCACACCGCGTCCAGCGGTACGTTCGCTCGGGCCAGCCGGCGCACATCGGCCAGCACCCGGTCGCGACCGCCGATCAGGCATTTCCACACTCCCAGCCCCCACCGCGGAGGCAGCGGGGGTAGCCCCACCAGCCTCGCGTGCGATTGCAACACGGCAGCCGGGTCGGGCCCGGTGAAGACGTGGACGGGCAGCTCGGCAGCGCCGGTGGTGATCTCCAGGCGGTCTGACCTGCGCAGGTCGTACTGAATCATTGCCGTCGTGTCCAGCAGCAGCCCGTAGCCGCGGCTGGACAGCAGGAACGGTGTCGGTGAATAGCTCGTCGCCGCGTCCGCGCGGCCGGCCCGGTCTTCACTCCAGTTCTGCAGTAGCTGCCCGTTCAGGGCCAGCGGCCCCATCCGCTCGCCCAAGCCGAAGAACCGCTCGCCCGGGGCCACGTCGAGACGAAACTGCACCTTCCCCGCCGCCGAGCGCAGCACGGTGGTGCCGACACCGTTCGACTGGTTCGGCTGGTTCGGCGCCTGCACGCCTGGCACCTCGATGGTGGCGGCCAGCTCAACCGGGTCGAGATGCTGCCAGGTCAGAGCGGTCGGGACGGTACGAGCGCCGGTCAGCAGGCCGAGGAGCACGGGCAGGACAACGACTGCGGCGGTGATGCGCGCAGGGCGGCGCCGCCGTCGGGGACGATCCGACAAAGCTCAAAATCTCCTCGCACCCCCCTTCCCGATGCGACTCTTGCTGCCGACGGCCGTCCCCGAAACGCGACCATCCATCCGGTCAGCAGGCTAAGCCCACCGTCGCCG
>JBOHFU010001234.1:0-1073 GCA_050699675.1 Pseudonocardiaceae bacterium | reverse complement strand
CACGGACCGTGGTGGGGCTCTCACACCGCTTTCAACTGCGGGAGTTCATCGAGCAGGCGTGGTTCGTCACCAGGGTCTGCGCGCTGCCCACCGCGCTGTTCACCATCCCGTTCGGGGCCACCATCGCGCTGCTGCTCGCCGAGCTCACCCGCCAGTTCGGCGCCCAATCGCAGACCGGGGCAGGCAGCGTGGTCGCGATCGTCCAGCAGGCGGCGCCGATCGTCACCGCACTGCTGATCGCGGGCGCCGCCGGAGCGGCGGTCTGCGCCGACCTGGGGGCGCGGACGATCCGGGAGGAGATCGCCGCGCTGGAGGTGCTGGGCATCTCGCCGATCCAGCGCCTGGTGGTGCCCCGGGTGCTCGCGATGATCGTCGTCGCGGTCGTGCTGAACGGGCTGGCCACCGTGGTCGGTGTCGCGGGCGGCTACTACTTCAACGTGATCGTCCAGGGCGGCACGCCCGGTGCCTACATCGCCAGCTTCACCACCCTCGCACAGGTCTCCGACATCGTGGTCAGCGAGATCAAAGCGGCGATGTTCGGGCTGGCCGCCGGGATCGTCGCCGCCTACCGGGGGCTCAATCCCCCGCCGGGACCCAAGGGTGTGGGTGAGGCGGTCAACCAGACCGTGGTGATCTCGTTCGTGCTGGTGTTCCTGATCAACCTCGTGGTCACCGCGATCTACCTGGAGATCGTGCCCGCGAAGGGCGGGTGATTGCCTTCCTCCGGGACGGTCCGCGGTGTGGTGGGTGCGCGCACTGTCGCGATGTCGGCCCGCGCCAACGGTGAGTCATTCTCGCCACGGGGACTGCGTGCCGGTTGTTCATGGCGGTTCCATCATGTTGCGTGGTGGTGTCATGGCGGGCGAGAGCCGCCTGTGCTGGCGATGTTGTTGCGAGCGGGTGGTTATGCTTCGTGCGATTTGTGGCGCCGGAAAGGGGTTCGAGGAGGCTTGGTCTCAAGTGGTGACTGCGACACTGGCATTGAGCAGCAATTCGTTGAGTTTTTCGGCTGGGGTCTTGAACCTGAGCGTCCTTCGTGGACGGTTGTTCAGTCGGGTGGCTACTGCGTCGAG
>JBOHFU010001233.1:0-1073 GCA_050699675.1 Pseudonocardiaceae bacterium | reverse complement strand
TGGCGGTAGCGGTGGGATTTGAACCCACGGAGGGCGTGAACCCTCACGCGCTTTCGAGGCGCGCTCCTTCGGCCGCTCGGACACGCTACCGCCGGTCACGATACCGGACGTATCGGCGCGACCCCCGTGCGGTGGTCAGCGAAGAACTCGGTGAGCAGGGCGGCGCACTCCCGCGCGAGAACACCGCCGACGACCTCGGGGCGGTGCGGCGACCGGCGGTCCCGGACGACGTCCCACAGCGAGCCGACCGCACCGGTCTTGGGTTCCCAGGCACCGAACACCAAGCGCCCCACCCGGGCCGCCACCAGGGCGCCCGCGCACATCGTGCACGGCTCCACGGTGACCGCCAGGGTGCAACCCACCAACCGCCAGCCATCACCGCGCCCGTCCAACCGCAGCCGAGCCGCCCCGGAACGTAGCGCCAGCAACTCGGCGTGCGCGGTCGGATCCCCGGTGGCCTCCCGAGCATTGCAGGCGGCGGCCAGCTCGACGCCGTCGGCATCCACCAGCACCGCACCGATCGGGATGTCCCCGGTGGCCACGGCACCGCGGGCCACCTCCAGAGCGCGCCGGACCAGCGCCGCGTCGGCGCTGGTCGACGCTGTCATCCCGGCTGCTTCTCCAGCAACGCGGACAGCTGGGACCGGAACCCGCACCGCTGGGCGATCATCTCGAGTTGCTCGTCCGGGTACAGATCCACCTCATCGATGATCACCTGCATCTCCGCTGCCGGCAGCCCCAAGTCGGCGAGCAGCCCGAGGTCGCCCTCCGGCCACACGTCGTCGGCGTCCACTGCATCTTCTTCGGGGACCTCGACGCGCAGCAGGTCGAGCACGTCGGCGGCGACGTCGTAGTCCAGCGCGGCAACGGCGTCGGACAGCAGCAACGACACGCCGCCAGGCACGGGTCGCACCACGACGAAGAACTCGTCATCGACGTCGAGCAGGCCGAAGATGGCCCCCGTGGAGCGTTGTCCGCGCAGCTCAGTGATGGCCGCGTCGAGATCTCGCAGGGCCGCAGTGTCCAGTGGTGTGCACTGCCAGCGCCCGTCCTCGCGAACCACAGCGACGGCG
>JBOHFU010001232.1:0-1077 GCA_050699675.1 Pseudonocardiaceae bacterium | reverse complement strand
GAACCGGTGGACACCTACGCCGTGACGATCGACGGTGACGACGTCTACGTCGATCCGTCCACTCCCACCAACCGCTAGCAGGAGCTGAGAACACGCCGATGGCTACTCTGGAGATCAAGGACCTGCACGTTTCGGTCCGCACCGACGACGAGCAGACCCCCGACAAGGAGATCCTCGGCGGTGTCAATTTGACCGTCCGAGCGGGGGAGACCCACGCGATGATGGGCCCGAACGGATCGGGCAAGTCCACCCTGGCCTACTCGATCGCCGGGCACCCCAAATACCAAGTCACCTCGGGTCAGGTGCTGCTCGACGGCACCGATGTGCTCACGATGTCGGTGGACGAACGCGCCCGAGCGGGTCTGTTCCTCGCCATGCAGTATCCGGTCGAGGTACCCGGCGTGTCGATGACGAACTTCCTGCGCACCGCCGCCACCGCGATCCGTGGCGACGCGCCCAAGCTGCGCATCTGGGTCAAGGAGGTCAAGGCGGCGATGTCCGATCTGGACATCGAGCCGTCCTTCGCCGAGCGCAACGTGAATGAGGGTTTCTCCGGCGGGGAGAAGAAGCGTTTCGAGATCCTGCAGCTGTCCCTGCTCAAGCCCAAGATCGCGATACTGGACGAGACCGATTCGGGTCTGGACGTGGATGCACTGCGGGTGGTGTCCGAGGGTGTGAACCGGTACCGGGCCAGCGGTGACGTCGGCGTGCTGCTGATCACCCACTACACCCGGATCCTGCGGCACATCACGCCTGACCATGTGCACGTGTTCGCGGGCGGGCGGATCGTGGAGTCCGGCGGGCCGGAGCTCGCGGAGGAACTGGAGACTGGCGGCTATGAGCGCTTCGCCGTCAGGGTATGACAGGGGTAACCATCGTGGCTGAACCGTTGACTGCCAGTGAGCAGGACAAGATCCGCGCCGACTTCCCGATTCTGTCCCGCACGGTCCGCGAGGATCGACCGCTGGTGTACCTGGACTCCGGAGCTACCTCGCAGCGGCCGCGGCAGGTCCTCGACGCCGAGCGCGCGTTCCTCGAGCAGCACAACGCGGCTGTGCATCGCGGTGCACACCAGCT
>JBOHFU010001231.1:0-1077 GCA_050699675.1 Pseudonocardiaceae bacterium | reverse complement strand
ACCGTTCGACCGGTACTGGGCGGGCGCCGCGCACCCCGCAGGAGCGGATTTTGTGTGAGGTGTTCGCCGGGGTGTTGGGTGTGGCCGGGGTCGGCGTCGACGATGATTTCTTCGCGTTGGGTGGGGACAGTATTGTGTCGATCCAGCTGGTGAGCCGGGCCCGGAGCGCTGGTGTGGTGATCACACCGCGGGATGTGTTCACGCACAAGACGGTCGCCGGGCTGGCCGCTGTCGCCGGCGATGCCGCAGAGGTGGCCTCCGGGGTTGTTGATGTCGGGATCGGTGCGGTGGCGTTGACGCCGATCATGCATGAGTTGCGGGTGCAGGGCGTTCCGATCGAGGGTTTTCACCAGTCGGTTCTGTTGTGCGTGCCGGCCGGGCTGGGCTTGGGCCAGCTCGTCGCCGCGGTGCAGGCGGTGGTGGATCACCACGATGTGCTGCGGTCGCGGTTCACGCGTTCGGTCAGCGATGACGGAAACCAGCAGTGGCACTGGGAGATCGGCCCGGCGGGGGCGGTGGACGCTGGTGGCCTCGTGCACCGGGTTGACACCGCGGGCCTGGATGAGCATGAGCTGACGCGGGTGATGCGGCACCAGGCCCAGGTGGCTGGGTCCTGGTTGAATCCCTGGGCCGGGGCGATGGTGCAGGTGGTGTGGTTCGATGCCGGGCAAGAACGGCCGGGCCGGCTATTGGTCCTGATCCATCACTTGGTTGTTGATGGGGTGTCCTGGCGGATTCTGGTGCCCGATCTGGTGGCCGCGGGGCAGGCGGTCACGGCGGACCACTCCCCGACACTGCCGGCGGTGGGCACCTCGTTTCGCCGGTGGGCCCAGCATCTCCTGGACTGGGCGCAGGACCCCGCGCGGCGCGATGAGGCACCGATCTGGGTAACGGATCGGAATGACCCGGATCCGTTGTTGACCGGTCGCGTGCTGGACCCGGTGACCGATGTGGTCGGCACGAGCGGGTCTGTGACGGTGACGTTGCCCGCGGAGCGGACCGTACCGTTGCTGACCAGGGTACCGGCGGTGTTTCACGCTGGTGTCAATGATGTGCTGTTGACCGCCTTGGCGGTGG
>JBOHFU010001230.1:0-1082 GCA_050699675.1 Pseudonocardiaceae bacterium | reverse complement strand
TTAGAGCCTGTTGGTAAATGATGTTGGTTGGGTTGCCCGTGGTGACGGTGGGTAGCGATTGGGTCACGGTGGTGTGTCGTGCCGGGTAGGAGAACGGGCTCCTGATAGTCGAGGAGTACCACCTACCCGACCGACCAGAAGCCCGAGGATGTCTGTCTACCGTGTCGAGGCCATCAAGGCCAGTTGCCGCGTGTCGGGATGTGCGTGTCACGATCGCGTGCCGCGCTATCCCTCGGATGTGACCGATGCCCAGTGGGCGCTGCTGCGCCCGGAGGCCCAGGCGGTGATGGCGGAGTTGCGCCGCAGCCCGGCCGGGCGGCCGATGGACCATGATCTGCGGGCGGTGCTGGACGCGATCGGCTATGTGACCCGCTATGGCATCGAGTGGCGGGCGTTGCCGGTGGACTTCCCGCCCTGGCAGGCGGTGTATGCCTTCTTCGAACGATGGAACGCCCGCGGCCTGCCCCAAGGGCTAGTCGATCGGCTCCGGGGGCGGTTGCGGGTGGCCTTGGGCCGGGCCGAGCTGCCCACGGCCGGGTCGATCGACTCGCAGTCGGTGAAGGCGGCCGACACTGTCGGTGGCGTCACTCGCGGATACGATGCCGGCAAGAAGATCAACGGTCGCAAGCGGCACATCGCCGTCGATACTCTCGGCTTGCTGCTGGTGGTGATGGTCACCGCGGCCTCGGTGCAGGATCGTGATGGGGCGTGTCGGCTGCTGGTCCTGCTGCGCGAGCGATTCTCCACGATCACCCTGGTCTGGGCCGACGGCGGATACGCTGGGCGCCTGGTGAACTGGGCATACCAGGTGCTGGCCCTCACCCTGTCCATCGTCAAACGCAACGACGACACCACCGGATTCGTCGTCCTGCCCCGCCGCTGGGTCGTGGAACGAACCTTCGGCTGGCTGATGCGCTACCGCCGCCTGGTCCGCGACTACGAACGACGACCCGACCACCACGAAGCCATGGTGCTCTGGGCCACCGTCGCGATCATGACCCGGCAACTGGACCGCAACAGGTCCGGCGCGCCACCTCATCCCCGCTGGGGCCAGCCCCGCGCCGTAGCGTCGGCACCCGACC
>JBOHFU010001229.1:0-1084 GCA_050699675.1 Pseudonocardiaceae bacterium | reverse complement strand
GCCGCTGTCGCCGATGTCCACACAGTGGAACGCGGCCTGAGGCGGAACGGCGAGCAGTGCTGCGGTGGCGTCGCTGGCCAGGAACTTCTCGACCATGCGGTCCAGCGGCAGGTCGGTGAGCACGTCGGCGTAGTTCGCCAGGAACGCCTCCTCGCCCTCGACGTGCTCGCTAACCCGGCGCAGCCGCTCGCCGATAGGAGTATCCATCCCGGTGTGCACGAACGTGATCGTCCAGTCCGCGATGTCGTTGCCCAGCAGCTCGACGTCACCGCCGCGGAGCACGAAGTCGTTGGACGTCGTCTCCTGGTAGTTGAGGAAGAAGTCCTTGATGTGGTGCGCGCCGTAGCCCAGGCACAGCACGAAGTCGCGGTGTCCGAAGTGGGCGTAGTAACGCATTACGTGCCACAGCAGCGGACGCGGGCCAACCCGGTTCATCGGTTTGGGCAGGTCGTCGTCGGCGCCGTTGCGCATCCGCATGCCGTAGCCGCCGCAGAACAGTACGACCTTCATAGTGAAACCACCTCGAGTCGGGGGATTGGGAAGACGAGTTGGCCGCCCCAGTCGGCGATGTGGGCCAGCTGCTGGGTGAGCTCGGTCCGCAGGTTCCAGGGGAGCACCAAGACGTAGTCCGGCCGGTCGGCGTCGATCTGCTCGACCGGGTGGATGGGGATCCGGGTGCCGGGGGTGAAGCGTCCGTGCTTATACGGGTTGCGGTCGACGGTGTAGCGCAGCAGGTCGGTGCGGATGCCGCAGTAGTTGAGTAGCGTGTTGCCCTTGCCGGGGGCGCCGTAGCCGACGACCGTCCGCCCGTCGTCGGCGGCGTCGAGCAGGAAGCGCAGTAGCTCGGCGCGCACCCGGTCGACAGCGCTGGCGAAACCGGTGTGTCCGTCCAAGCAGGACAGGCCAGCGGCGCGTTCCTCGGCGAGCACCGCGGTGACCGCGGGCGTGGGTTTCCCGGCGATCTCGGCGGGCCGGGCCCACAGCCGGATCGACCCGCCGTGGGTGCCCAGCAGCTCCACGTCGACCAGGCGCAGGCCGCCTGCGGCGAGCGCCCGCGTCGCGGTGCCGACCGTGTAGTACTGGA
>JBOHFU010001228.1:0-1084 GCA_050699675.1 Pseudonocardiaceae bacterium | reverse complement strand
GGTGGGTCCAGGTGCGGGCGGTGCCGGGCAGCTGCTCGGGAACGATGGCGTCGAACTGCCCGGGAACCGCGAAGTGCAGTACCCCGGTGCTGGTGAGCAGGACGACCAGCCCAGCGGCTGCGGTGGGCCGGCGAGCGCTCATGGAGGAGATCATCGCACGCCCAGCCATCGGTCAACGTCGAACGAGGCAAGCCTACGGCCGCACCAACCGATCAGCGGTCCGGCGCGCTCGGCGTGGCGGGACCCCGCGGTAGCGTCAGGACGACCTCGGCGTCACTGATGGCGATGCCGAGGCTGGTGCCATTGGTCTGCCGGAGAAGTCGAGTGATCCGTCGTATCCCGGTACCGGCGCGGCTGGCGAGCTCGGCCGCCACGACCCTGCTATAGATGTGCGGGTTACGGGTGACGTGCACACCCGCTCGCATCGCCTCGGCATCCACGCTATTCGGCGGACGCCCCGGCGATCTCACTTCCACCCGGTCGGAGAGCACGAACACGCGAGTCGGGTCGGCGATCGTGTAGTCGCGGTGCACCAGCGCGTTCACCACGGCCTCGCGCAGTGCCGCTATCGGGATCTCCTCGCGCTTCTCCTTCTCGAACCCGACAATCTCGTGAGCGGTCCGGAGGTGGAGCCGCAAGAACGTCTCGATCTGAGCGATGACGTTAAGTAGTGGGCCGGATAAGTCCTTGCGATCCACAAAATCGTCTCCGATGTCACCGCCACTCAGCGCACCGACGACGACGCGGGACGATTCGAGTTCGGCTTGTGGGCGTCGACCGAATAGCACGAGCCCGCCTACTGTGGGATGGGAGCCGTCGTACATACGCCAGGCCCGCAACAACCGCACCAGATCCTCGTTGAGATCCACCTGGTTGGTGTCATCAAGGTACTGGGCGACCGCATCGAGGTCCAGATCGGTCAGGTCGAGTCGCGGGAGTGGTTGCTCGTCGTAGAACAGCGAATGCGCCGCCTGGAAGAGCCTGCGGTCGGCGTGTGGATCCTCCCAGCGGAGGATGCGATCCCGCAGCTCGTCAGGCGTCACAGCTGCATCCTCCCCGATGCGGCCGGCAGGTCCGTGCTTGA
>JBOHFU010001227.1:0-1084 GCA_050699675.1 Pseudonocardiaceae bacterium | reverse complement strand
TGGCCACCATCGAGGCGATGAAGATGGAAGCCGGGATCACTGCACCCAAGGCCGGCACCGTGGCCCGGCTGGCGATCAAGACCGTGGCGCAGGTGGAAGGCGGCGACCTGATTTTGGAGCTTCGCTCGCTCTAATTCTGGAGCTGCTGTCGCGGCTCACACCGCCGCCAGGGTGTGATCGGCCAGCACCGCGCGCCCACACATGAGGATTGGCACCTGCACAGTGTGGTGATGCTCAGATCAATGCGGAATGACCGGGAGCCGTACCCCAGCCGTACTCGCGCTGCACTCGCAGCGAAGGGGCAGCAGCACATTGATCTTGCGACGATCCGAGACTGCTACGGTCGCACCTGGATCAGGGCGCGGGTGCCGTTCGTTCGCCACTGCTCGCCGGTGGAGTCCAACGTCGAGAGCATCTGCTCGTCCAGGCCGACGACGACGTCGGACTTGAGCGTGCGCAGCGCTGCCACCGACCCTGGGAAGTAGCTGGCCAGGGCGGCGAAGGGGGTCGTGGCCGGCCAGCGGCAGTCGCCAACGAGCCGTCGATAGTTCAGGTCGCCCTTCATGATCGTGAGTGTGGCGGAGCTGAACTGCTCGGCGAGATCAACTGGCATGCGGTGATACGACCACGGCGCGCAGGAGAAAGCGTTCGTGTGGACCGTGAGCCGCCCAGTGCGCAGAGCCTGCCACAACCGGCGGCCGACCTCGGCGACCTGCTCTGGGGCCTGCCTAAACCGGCGCAGGCAGGCGATCAGGTCAGTGGTGGTCGCATCGGAGACGTAGTAGGGGTAGGGCTTGACGTGCAGCGTCATGGTGGTGGCAGGGTGACCCGACAGCAGGTGGTCGATGAGCACCAGATCGGCAAGCAGTTCGCGCCCGGCGTTGTCGGCGACCACGCAGATTTCTCCCGGCTGGTCGGTCAGCATCGACCACAGCAGTGAGGTGTCATCGGCAACGAGGTCGATCGCCTCCTCAGCGGACGGTTCCGACGAAGCTGAGATCCTGAACCCAAGGTCGGCCCGGTTTCCCCACAGCGATGCATGTACCAGCGCCGACGCTCGCTCGTTTTCTGGCAGCGACAGCAC
>JBOHFU010001226.1:0-1087 GCA_050699675.1 Pseudonocardiaceae bacterium | reverse complement strand
CGATCGTGCTGCACCTGCCGCTGTTCGCCGCCCTGTCGGCGCATTACGAGGTCGCCCCTACCGCGCCCCGGCTGGTGCTGCTCGACGAGGTGTTCGTCGGCATCGACCCGTCCAACCGCGGCCAGCTGCTGGACCTGCTGCGCGGCTTCGACCTCGACGCGGTCCTGACGTCGGACCACGAGTGGTGCACCTATGCTGAACTGGACGGCATCGCGATCCACCAGCTACTCACCGACGAGGTCGACAAAGCCGTGACCACCGCCCGGTTCATCTGGACCGGCACCGCCCTGGAACAAGCCGACCTCCCCGAACCCGCCCCCACCCCGGTCACCGCAGGCACCCTGTTCGACTCCCCCTAACCCCGCGTGTCGTGTTCTCATGCACGGACCGCTGGTCTGAAGTCATCCGGCAGTAGGATCACGCCCGTGCCTGATTCTGACGATGACTTCGAGGCTCGCCTGGCCGTCCTCGAGCGGGAGGTTGCGCGGCTTCGTGAGCAGACCGCCCTCACCAGCTCTGACGCCGCTGCCGCCCGGGTAGATGCTGCCGCTGCCCGCGTGCTGGCGGCTGGCGCCGACCGTGACGTGTCGGAAGTCCGCGCTGAGCTGCATGCCCATACCCAGGTTCTCAACGCCTTGCGGGAGACCCAGTTGGAGCAGGCGCGCGAGATGCACGAGGGTTTCGCCGAGATGCGCGCCGAGATGCAGGAGGGTTTCGCCGAGATGCGCGCCGAGACGCGGGAGGGTTTCGCCGAGATGCGCGCCGAGACGCGGGAGGGTTTCGCCGAGATGCGCGCCGAGACGCGGGAGGGTTTCGCCAAACAGGCCGCCGGCATGGCTCAGATCACCGCGCTGCTGACGATGATCGCAGGGTCAGAGGGTCTCAGTTAGCGACGGCCGCTGCCCTGTTTCGATCAATCGCTCTGCGCAGCAGTCTCTTAGCGCTGGTGACGGGTGGGGTTCCCGGGTCAACTCCAGAGGTCGCTGGCCGGCAGTGCCATGAGGCGGTCACCAAACGGCAGCCGCCGCTGGCCGGTATGGAGCACGAGCCCGCCCATGAAGTGACCGCCCGCACGATCGAGCCGGTC
>JBOHFU010001225.1:0-1087 GCA_050699675.1 Pseudonocardiaceae bacterium | reverse complement strand
GATGGCTACTGCGTCGTCCACCTCATCGGAGAACAGCAGTTCGAACACGCCGAGCCGGAGCACCGCCCGGTCCACCGCGGGCATCCGCGCCACGGTCCACCCCCGGGCGTGCTCGGTGAGCATGCGGTCGATGTCCTCCCGGTGCGCGACCACGCCGTGCACCAACGAGATGGTGTAGTCGCTGACCGGGGGCAGCCCTGGCGCCCCGACCCGCTCAGCGAGCAGGGCCAGCGGATCCAGCCCGCGCAGGTCGGATTCGAAGAGAATGTCGACGGCGCGTTTGCGGGCCTTGCTTCGGGCGCCCACGTCAGGTGCTGACGCGGCCGAGGTAGCGCCCGTCCCGAGTGTCGACCTTGACCCGCTCGCCGATGCTGAGGAACAGCGGCACCTGAATCTCTGCGCCGGTCTCCAGCGTGGCGGGCTTGGTGCCGCCGGTCGACCGGTCCCCCTGCAGGCCCGGGTCGGTGTGCGAGATCACCAACTCCACCGAGGTGGGCAGCTCGACATACAGCGGAGTGCCGTCGTGCACGGCGACCAGCGCGGTCTGGTTATCCAGCAGGTACTTCGCCGCATCTCCGACCGTCTCGCCGGGAATGGTCATCTGCTCGAAGGTGTCGGTGTCCATGAACACGAAGTCGGTACCGTCGGGGTACAGGTAGGTCATCTCGCGCCGGTCGACGGTGGCGGTGTCGACCGAGGTGCCCGCGTTGAAGGTCTTGTCCACGACCTTGCCGGACAGCACGTTCTTCAGGGTGGTCCGCACGAAGGCGCCGCCCTTGCCTGGTTTGACGTGCTGGAATTTCACGACCGACCACAGTTGGCCGTCGAGGTTGAGCACGAGTCCGTTCTTCAGGTCGTTGGTGGTGGCCACGTCAGCCTGTCACTCCGTTCATCGACAACCAGGCCGGTTATCGCAAGCAGGGCACGACCACGAGGTCCTTCGTGGTCAGGGTGAGGAGCTCGGGCTCGCCATCGGAGACGACGAGGGTGTCCTCGATGCGCACGCCGCCCCGGTCCGCCAGGTAGACACCCGGCTCGACGGTGACCGTCATGCCTGCTGCCAGTGTACCGACCCCGAACTGCGACA
>JBOHFU010001224.1:0-1088 GCA_050699675.1 Pseudonocardiaceae bacterium | reverse complement strand
AGTGAATGTGGGCGGCGTCGCCGGCGAAGAGCACCCGGCCGGCGCGGTAGTGCTCGACCTGCCGGGTGGCGTCGCTGAACCGGGAGGCCCAGGTGACGTCCCCGAGCTCGGTGTCGGGCCCCCAGACGGCCTGCAAGGCGTGGCGGATCTCGTCGGCTTCGACGGGGCTGTCGCGCCGTTGATCGGCGGCGGTCGCTTCGAGGGGGCCAAACACCAGCCGGTAAAGATCCCCCTCCAGGGGATTGAGCATGCTCCAGTAGCCACCGCCATCGCGGACCATCTCGGCGAATTGGCTGATGCTGGTCGGCACGAGATGCGATATCGACGTTAGGCGCACGTCGGCGAGGACCGCAGCCATGGTGCCGGCTTGGCCGGGAAACGGGACCCGCCACAGTTTCCGGACCGTGCTGTGTCCACCGTCGCAGGCCACCAGGTAGCGGGCGCGAATATCGAGGTCAGTGCCGGTGACCTGGTCGCGCACAGTGGCGGTGACCCCGTCGTCGTCAAGGTGCAGCGCGGTGAGCTCATGGCCGCGACGCACCGAAACGTCGTAGTCAGCCAGGCGTTCGGTCAGTATCTGCTCGATGCGACCCTGCGGGATGGGTGTGACGTATGGGTGCTGGGTATTCCAGGGCCGGTAATCCAATACCACCGGCAGGCCACCGAAGTGCCCCCCGACTGGCTCGTGCGGCAACGCCCCGTCCAGCACTCGGTCCATCATCCCGCGTAGATCGAAGACCTCGGCGGTGCGCGGCTGCACCGCGGCGCCCTTGGCCTGACCGCTCGGCGTCGGCAACACGTCGATGATCACTGGAGTCACCCCGGCCAACCCGAGCTCGGTGGCCAGCATCAACCCTGTCGGTCCAGCGCCCACCACCAGCACTTCGGTCTGCACGCCGCTCCCCTCTAAACGGTGCGCCCCAGTGCCCCGAGCTCGACTGTAGAGCTGTTCCCACTGGTCCGGACAGCTCCCATTGCAGAACTCGGGGCTATCTGGCAATCCAGGACAGCGAAGGCGCAGCCCCCTGCGACCGACCAGGTTGGCTGTCGTTACGTGCACGCCGGACGGGGGTTGGGTGCCCTTGAAG
>JBOHFU010001223.1:0-1089 GCA_050699675.1 Pseudonocardiaceae bacterium | reverse complement strand
GTGGCGAGCATCAGCCGGGGTCGCACCTCGGAAGTGGCCTCGGCATCCAGGAGTGGCAGGGTGGCCCGCAGTTGGGCGACGGCGGCGGCGCAGATCGGGCCGCTGCCGTGGGCATAGTCCTGGCGCGCGAACGCGGCGGTGAGGTGCTCGATGGCCGCCACATCGGCGGCCCCGACGTGGCGGGTGCCGGTGGGCTCGGCCTGCGGCAACAAGGCGAGGAGCCGGTCGGTGTCCAACCCGGCCGCGCCCGCTATGCCCAGGATGAGCCCGGCGATGTGTTGCCCGAAATCTCTGCGGTACACCCAGCTCACCGCCTTCTGCTCAGCATCCTTCGGCTGACCCACGGTAGCCCGGATGTCCGGGAAGTTGAGCCGCACCGGGGGAATGGCCAGGCCGCGGGCGATGCTGGCGACGTCCTCGACGTTGCGCAGCCGGTGCTCACCACGCTCGATCGCCGAGATCTGCGACTGCTCCAAGCCCACCACACCGCCGAAGGTCTGCTGCGACCAGCCGACAAGCCGACGCACCGTCAGAAAGAAGGACCGGAAGTCGTAGGCGCCCAGCATGGCCACGATCGGCGCCTGGTCATAGAAGTCCGCAGGCAGCGTGCTCCGCGGATCGGGCCCCACCCGCTCACACGGGCTGCATAGTTCTCCAGTTCGTCGGCTGCGGCGCAGCAGCGCCCCGCACTGTGGGCAGCGTGCCCGCCCGATGATGCTCACTCGTGCTTTCCCCTCGTCTGACCTGAGACGACGCGTGTCAGCGCCGTTACGCGCTGGGTACCTACCACGATCTGACCGCCGACACCAGAGCCACCGCACTATCCCCGGTCCGCTCACCGAAACCCCTGGTCAAGATCTGCACGGCAGGCTGCGTTGATCGACAACCCGGTCCACCGCTGTGATCAATCCGATGCTCGTGGCGCGGCTGCGCAGCCCCCCGCCGCGCCACGGGCACCACCTACCGGGAGGACGGAGCAATGAGCACGATCGAGAGCACCACACCAGGCGTGGCCTGGACCGCGATCCGGGACGCCGCCGTCGCCGCAGCCACTCGCGGCCGGCCGGTGCCCGGCACCTACACCCGCGG
>JBOHFU010001222.1:0-1090 GCA_050699675.1 Pseudonocardiaceae bacterium | reverse complement strand
CGCCCTACCAGCTCGTCCACGCGCGGCCAGTGCCGGGCTAGGACCATCATGAAGTCCCAGGGCGTAGCGTTCTTGACAGTGGGTCTGAGGCATACGCACAGAAGACCTGCGTTGTTGGCTAGGTCGGGCCTCCGGGCAAACGAGAACTCCGGAAAGCGCCAGGCGCGACGGGGAGGTCTCGGTCAACCGGGCTGACCGGCACCCGCAGGCAATGACACGACCGCCCACTGGACTCATCCTACAGGACGCGAGGTGCGCGACGGTACAACGACACCAGCACGTGTACGTCAATTTCGTCGGTGCCCTGCATCGCCAGTTGGTCGAGCAACTGTCCGAACACCGGCTCCCGGAAGTGGAAGGGTGGCCGCCTACATCTGGGGCACTCCATCTTGAACCCCAGTTCTGTGCGATCGACGCCGCCCCGATGTCGGTTAATCCACTGCCCACCACGCCAGACCAGGTGCCGACGTTCGACCACTTCATCGGGCACGCCAGCCTCGATTTCGGCGACCACAATCGCGTCATGCCCACTGCGGGCATCACCCACGTTAGTCAGGATCAGCCCCTCCCAACCTTCTTCGGGGGCACGTCCAAAAATCTCCAGTACCCGGTTGTGCTCGACGCAGCGCACAGTTACTCCGGCCGCCTCCATCATGATTCATCACCTCCGCTACGGCTTGCCCACACCGCTCACTTGCCAGTTATATTGGCTCCGTCGGCGCGCCTTCCGTCACGCGATGCGGAGATGGCGGCGGTAATAGCCCACCGCCTGGTCGATCTGTTCGGCACTGAGGTCGTACCACTCAGCGACATCCTCGCGGGACTCGCCCGCTGTCACGAGTTCCGCGATCGTCGAAGCTCGGATGTTCCGACCCTGGATCACCGGCTGCCCGCCGCGACGACGGACATCGAGCTTGATCAAGGGGAAATCCTCATCGGCAGTAAGTTCAGAGACCATACGCTGCCCGTCCGGTGTGGTGTCCGGGGCGAAGTCGGCTGCTTCTACAAGCCTCTCGACCACGGGTGTCCAGACGATCTGACCGGTACTGACCTCCACCGCAAGGTCCTCGGGGAGGTCCGCGAACTGCTG
>JBOHFU010001221.1:0-1090 GCA_050699675.1 Pseudonocardiaceae bacterium | reverse complement strand
GTCGTGCATGGCTTGGTCCGGGTGCGCGGCATGACTCAGGACGATGCACACATTTTCTGCACGCGTGAGCAAATGCCCGAGGAACTGCACAACCTGCTGATGTTCGTGCTCGGTCTGCTACGCGACTACGGTCTGACCGATTTTTACCTGGAGTTGTCAACCAAACCGGAGGGAAAGGCGGTCGGCTCGGATGCTGACTGGGAGGAGGCCACCGAGGCCCTACGGGCCGCTGCGAGCCTGATTGACCTCGATCTCGTGATGGATGAAGGCGGCGGTGCATTCTACGGGCCGAAGATCTCCGTGCAAGCCAAGGACGCCCTCGGCCGCACCTGGCAGCTGTCCACGATCCAGGTGGACTTCCAACTTCCGCAGCGTTTCGAGCTGGAGTATCAGGCCGACGACGGCACGCGGCAGCGCCCGGTCATGATTCACCGCGCGCTGTTTGGGGCGATTGAGCGGTTCTTCGGAGTCCTTCTGGAGCATTACGGTGGAGCGCTGCCGCCGTGGTTAGCGCCGGTGCAGGTGGTCTGCATCCCCATCGCCGATGCCCACGTTGCCCATCTGCAGCAGGTCGCCGCGCGACTGCGCGCCGAAGGCTTGCGCGTCGAGGTCGACACCAGCGATGAGCGAATGCAGAAGAAGATCCGCACCGCCCAACGCCAGAAGGTGCCCTACATGCTGCTCGCCGGGGACGGTGACGTGACCAAGAACGCGGTCTCCTTCCGCTACCGCAGTGGCGAGCAGAAGAATGGCGTTTCGATCGACGAGGCTGTGTCCGAGATCGTCTCGACAGTACTGAGCCGCGCGCAGGTGTAGAGCGGCGGCAGGATCGCTCTAGCCTGCCGCCGCTTCGACACGACGGTAGAACCGGCGGAAGTTCGCGCCAAGCACGCCCGCGATGGTTTGCTCGCCGTGTCCGGCGGCAAACAACTGCTGTGTGATCCTTGGGAAACCGGATGCCCAGCTCTCGAAGCCCTCGGTGTGGTCGGCGAAGTCGAACTCGTCGTCTTCGCGGAAACCCCGTCGGCGAGCCTCCTGACGCAGCCGTGTGGTGAGCAGGCTCGGCGAGCCGGCAACTCCCCAGTCCGAG
>JBOHFU010001220.1:0-1093 GCA_050699675.1 Pseudonocardiaceae bacterium | reverse complement strand
GGGCCCGAGGACGTGATCGTCGGGATCGAGATCGACCGGGGTCTGCTCGTCGGTGCTCTGGTGGCCGCCGGATACCGGGTGTTGGCGATCAACCCACTGTCCGTGGATCGCTATCGGGATCGTCGCACCACTTCGGGTGCGAAGTCCGATCCGGGCGATGCGAGGGTGCTCGCCGACGTCGTGCGGACCGACCGGCACCACCATCGTCCGGTGGCGGGCGACAGCGAGCTCGCCGAGGAGATCAAGCTGCTGGCTCGGACCCACCAGAGCTTCATCTGGGAGCGCCAGCGCCACGTGAACCGGCTCCGCTCGGCGCTCCGGGAGTACTACCCCGCGGCGCTCGAGGCCTTCGGGACCGAGCTCGCCTCGACCGATGCGGTCGCGGTGCTCACGATCGCACCCACCCCCGAACCCGGCAGGCGCTTGTCGAGGTCCAAGATCGCCGCGGCGCTGCGGCGGGCGGGACGTAGACGAAACGTCGAGGCTCGGGCGATCAAGATCCAGCACGCCCTTCGCTCCGAGCAGCTGCGGGCCTCAACCAGCCTGGAGGAGACCTACGGGGTGATCACCTCATCGCTCGTGGGCCTCATCGCCGGGCTGAACGTCCAGATCGCGGGGCTGGAGCGCGATCTGCACGGGAATTTTGAGCAACACCCGGACGCCGAGATCGTCCTCAGTCTGCCTGGACTCGGATCCACCCTCGGCGCCCGGGTGCTCGGCGAGTTCGGAGACGACCGAACCCGCTATCTCGATGCTAGGGCACGGCGAAACTACGCGGGGACCTCACCGATCACGAGGGCCTCGGGCACCCGCAAGGTGGTCCTTGCCCGGTTCGCACGCAACGAGCGGCTCGCCGACGCGTGTCACCTCTGGGCGTTCGCCAGCCTCTCGGCCTCGCCAGGCGCACGGCGCTACTACGACGAGCGAAGGGCGCGCGGGAAGACGCACAACCAGGCGCTCCGAGCTCTGGGGAACCGACTCGTGGGGATCCTGCACGGCTGCCTCAGCCACCGCGAGCTCTACCGGGAAGACGCCGCTTGGCCGGTCCAAGAGGCCAAGGTCGCTTGACAGTTGCGAGCGTGGGATATCTAGG
>JBOHFU010001219.1:0-1093 GCA_050699675.1 Pseudonocardiaceae bacterium | reverse complement strand
GACAGCGATCTGGATGCGGCGTTGGCGGAGGCCAGAGAGGGCGGGCGTCGCATCGTGCTAGTAGTCGGCGACTCAGCTGCGGGCAAGACCCGCAGCGCCTGCGAGGGCACCCGCAAAGATCCGGTGCTGCGCGGGTGGCGCCTGGTGGTGCCATTGCCGGACGGTGGCCTGTCCTGGCTAGCGAATGCCGATCTGGGTTGGCAGGACACGGTGATCTGGTTAGACGACCTCGACAAGTACATCGGTCGAGGTCTGGACCCGGGAACTGTACGACGGCTACTCGGCGACGCGGCAAGCGTCGTGGTTGTCGCGACGATGCGTACCAGTCAGCTCCAAGCCCGCCAAACTGAGCTCGCTGATCCGGCCTGGGAATTCCTCATCGATGACGCACAGGTGAACCGTGTGGATCTCGATGCCGCCCTCAGCGACCATGAACTTAACGCGGCCCACGCCCAGATCTCTGATACCGCACTGCTGAGCGCGCTGGACACTGGTGTGGGCCTAGGCGAATGGCTGGTCGCGGGACCTGAATTGATGAGAAAGCTCGGTAATGGCAGAGGACTTAGCCGCGTCTTGGCTGACACTGTTATCGCGTGGTACCGGACCGGCCTGCAGCAACCCCTACCCATGGATGATGCCCGACAGCTGTGGATCGAGGTGCTTTCCCCAAGAGAGCGTCAAAGGCTGCTCTCACGCACGCCCACCGACCAAGAGGCTCTGTTTCAGGAAGCGTCCGCTTGGGCCTGCGCTCCCATTATAGACCGTGATCTGTACGAACAGGCTTTAGTTAGCAAGTCGACGCAAGGGTACGTCGTCCACGACTACGTCGTTGACCACATCGTACGAGATTCCCAACGACTGGCGGTCCCCGACCCAATCTGGCGACACGCTCTCCGAGTCGCGACTGTCAGTCCCGAAGCCATCCACCGACCGGAGCGCATGTGGGAAGTCGGGATCGCAGCCTACCAAGAGCGCGCTTTCGACCATGCCATGACCGCCATGGGGACCCTCGCCCACTCCGGAGACGCGGGTGCCCTCTATAACGTCGGGGCCCTGCTGGGGCAGCTCGGCCGGTCCGAGGAGGCGGTCGAGG
>JBOHFU010001218.1:0-1096 GCA_050699675.1 Pseudonocardiaceae bacterium | reverse complement strand
GCTGAACTGCGGCGACGTGCCGGTGTGTATCGGCCCGTGCGTACTGGTTGCGTCGCTTCCGTTGACGGCTCGCTGACGATGATCGTGTTAAGCGCCAGTCTGGAGGCTGCGCCCGGTGGCACACTGTTGGCGCGGCCACCCTGGGTCCCTGATCAGTCGACCTCTGGGTTATGAGTAGGCACGTAGCCGTCTCACACGGTCTCACCCCTACCACTATGTCCGCCTACCAGCCCGCCGGACCACGCTGCCGTCTCAGGGCTTCCGCCCGGTACCGCCGCGCGTGGCATTGCTGCTTGGTCACAAATTTGGTACCAGCCCATCTGACTGAGACGACGCGTCCGCCCCCCAGCTCGGCGCGAGGCTCAAAAGGATCACGCGCGCGGGGCCTCCCCACTGCTCCCCATCTGCGGAACTCCGGCCTGCGAGACGCTCGCTTCCAAGATCCGCGACGCGTGATGTATCTGGTGGTAAAGCCGTCGCTCTCAACTAGTGAGACGCGCGGCACCGGTGCCGGACATCCGCGGCGGCCCGACAGATGGAGGAAGAGTGACATGAGCGGATCAGCTGATGTGGTCGTGGTGGGTGGCGGGATCGCCGGGTCGTCGCTGGCCACCGTGATGGCCAGAGACGGCTACCAGGTCGTCGTGCTCGAACGCCAGACCACCTATCGGGACAAGGTGCGCGGCGAGGTGCTGCAGTGTTGGGGCGTGGCCGAGCTGCTCCAGCTTGGCCTGGAGAAGCCACTGCTCGATGCGGGCGGTTGCTACGTGACGCGCGTGGTGCCCTACGACGAGGTGATTGAGCCGGCGCTGGCTGAGGCAGCCGCCGCGCCGCTGGACCGGGTGCTGCCCGGCGTGCCGGGCGCGCTGGACGTCGGGCACCCCGAGGCCTGCGAGGCGCTGACCCAGGCCGCCGCAGCTGCCGGGGCCACCGTGGTCCGCGGCGTCGGCGACGTTGACCTCGAGCCGAGCGACGCGCCGGTGGTGCGCTACGAGCACGACGACGTCGCCCACGAGTTGCGCTGCCGGCTGGTGGTCGGCGCGGACGGGCGGATGTCCACGGTCCGCCGCCGGCTGGGGATCGAGCTGCACCAGAC
>JBOHFU010001217.1:0-1098 GCA_050699675.1 Pseudonocardiaceae bacterium | reverse complement strand
CACACGGGTCGTGCTCACGGGCCGTGGCGATCGCCGTCCTGGTCGTGACGCACCACGTCGTCGCGCAGGCGACCGGGATCGGGATGCGTAGAAGAGGCCCGCGACCGCGGGAGCACGCACCCAGCCGGTCACCTCGGCGGTCGTGGTCACCTGTCCGCACCCGCCAGGCGCACCGCGACGCGCCGGCGGCCCCAGCCTTGCGGTGGCCCTTCGAACCGCCCCGGCACCTGGTGTCCGCACGTCCGGCAGCGCCCGTCGTCGCTCAGATGCCACCGTCCCAGCTCGTACCAGTCGCGCTCCATGAGGAGAGCACCGCATCGCGGGCACCAGGTGCTCGACCCCGGCTGGTCATGCACGTTGCCCGTGTACACGTACTCCAGCCCGTTGCGGAGGCCCCACTCGCGGGCGCGGGTGAGCGTCGCCGCCGGGGTGTGGGGGATGTCCATCATCTTGAAGTCCGGATGGAAGGCCGTGAAGTGGAGGGGCATGTCGGTGCCGAGATGCTCGGCGACCCATGAGGTCAACCCATCCATCTCCTCGTCGCTGTCGTTCTTTCCCGGGATCAACAGCGTCGTGATCTCAAACCAGACGTCGGTCTCACGGCGCAGGTACTCGAGCGTCTCCAGCACCGGGTCGAGGTGGGCCACGCACACGTGCTTGTAGAAGTCCTCGGTGAACGCCTTGAGGTCGACGTTGGCCGCGTCCATGTGGCCGTAGAACTCGCGCCGTGGCTCCGGACAGATGTAGCCAGCGGTGACCGCGATCGCCCTGATGCCCAGCTCGCGGCAGGCGTCGGCGACGTCGATGGCGTACTCGATGAAGATCGTCGGGTCGTTGTAGGTGAACGCGACACTCGAGCAACCCAGCTGCTTGGCGGCCCGGGCGATGCCCTCGGGTGACGCCGCGTCGGCGAGCGTGTCCATCTCCTTCGACTTGGAGATGTCCCAGTTCTGGCAGAAGCGGCAGGCCAAGTTACACCCCGCCGTGCCGAAGGAGAGCACCGACGATCCCGGTAGGAAGTGGTTGAGCGGCTTCTTCTCGACGGGGTCGATGCAATAGCCCGAGGAGCGACCGTAGGTCAGCAGCACCACCTCGCCG
>JBOHFU010001216.1:0-1098 GCA_050699675.1 Pseudonocardiaceae bacterium | reverse complement strand
TCGTCTGCGCAGACATCCGGCCACTCGGGTACTCCGACGGCCTGCAGTTCTGCCGCGAGCTTCCCGAGCGCGCCGGTGTGGTGGCGGTGCCGGTGCAGGCATTCGTCGATGACCCGGCACCGTGGCGGCACCTGGTGCGCTTCGCGTTCTGCAAGCGCGACGAGGTGCTGGACGAGGCAATCTCCCGTCTCACCTCGGCCGGACCGATCCAGTGACGACCGCTACAGATATCCCATTATGCGGTCACAGCGTGTAGTGTGAGGTCGCGGTTGTCCGGGTAACATTGGGTCCAGACTCCTCGCCCGGCCTCCGATCAGGACGTTGGCGCGGCGAGCCGGCGCAGGGCCGGCCCCGCGGAAGGGTTGAGGGGGAAACCGGTGGACGCCATCTCCGACGCAGGTGGCGCACGGCGTGCGCCCTGCGGGGTGTCGCGTGCACTGTTACGGGTCGCCGTGCTCGGGGGCCTGGTCATCGCGGGATGGCTGCTCGGATCGGGAATCGCCCAGGCTTCCGCATTCAGCGGGCTCAGCGGGGTAAACGAGGTACGAATAGCCCCGCTGAGCCCGCTGAATGCGATCGAGACCGATGATGAGGGTTCCGTCGGGGTGCTCGGTGCGGGGGGCACGGTCGGGTCGACTGTTGCGGGGGTCATGCGTGCTGTCCCGGCACCGAGACTCCCCGTCCAGCCTGCGCGACTCCCCGTCCTGGACCCAGTCCTCAAACCGGTGTCAAAGCTCGCTGCGCCGGCCGCTCCACATGCGGGGAAGGCAGCCAGGTCGTGGGCAGCAGCCGATAAGCCCGCGGTGGTCGCGCCACCAGCCGCGCCGGCCGCGCCGGCTGAGCCGGTCGCCCCTGCGACAACCGTAGCCACCACCGCACCGGTGCCCCACACGGTGAGCGAGGCCGCACCCGAAACTCCGGTCTGCGTCGCCGCTGATCCGGTTGCAGACCCGTTAGCGGACCGGTTCACCGGGCCGACGGGGCTGGGCCCATCAGGATGGCCCAGCGACCCAGCGAACCCGGTTCGGCCGAGTCCCCCCGGAACCACCACCGCGCCATGCCCGGTCGGCAGCACCGGAGGCGGCGCAATCACTAAGA
>JBOHFU010001215.1:0-1100 GCA_050699675.1 Pseudonocardiaceae bacterium | reverse complement strand
GCAGCTGCTCGGTGAGCAGTTGCTGTTGCGGGACTGGCGGCCTGCGCTGGCTGATGGGTTGACGCGCGCCGACGCTGACCCGGTGCCGGCCGGTGAGGTGGCGATGGCGTTCTACGGGGACCTGTTCCGTCCGCCGGGTGAGCTGTTGGCGGTCGGCGATCCGGTCTACCGCGCCACGGATGTCGAGCCGGGGTTGGAGCAGGCGTTGTTGCTCGCCTGGTGGCAGGAGGCCGCGGCGGTCGATGACAGTGTCGCTGCCCCGGACGCAGACACCTTGGCACGGGTTCCTGGGTCGGTGCAGGCTGCGTTGCGCCAGTTGTCGCTGTCGAAGTTCTTCGCCGGTGTCGCGCTGCGTGCGTTGGTGTTCGACCTCAAACAGGTGTCTCGTTACCTGCAGGAACCCGACCTGCGGCGCGCGGCTCGGGCTCGGGTGACGGCGTTGATCGGGCCTGACACCCGGGTGGTGGTGGCGCATTCGTTGGGGTCGGTCGTGGCGTATGAGGCGTTGTGCGCCGTGCCTGGTCATCCGGTGCGGGCGTTGATCACGCTCGGTTCGCCGTTGGGGATCCGGAACCTGGTCTTCGACCGGCTTGACCCTGCTCCGCTGGATGGGCGCGGCCAGTGGCCGGGGTCGGAGGGGTTGGTGTGGACCAACGTGGCCGACAGCGGTGACATCGTGGCGCTGGAAAAGGATCTTCGGGGCCGGTTCGGTGATCGGGTGTGCACTGCGGTGGTTCACAATGGTGCGCACGCCCATGACGCTACGTCCTATCTCACCGACAGGCTTACGGGTGTCGCTATCGCCGGAGGCGTGAATGCAGGGTGACGGTCCAGGGCGACGGTTCCTGATCGCCACGGCGATCGCGCACTACTCGCACGCGCCGCAGTGGAATCGTCCAGGTCTGGTCAAGGCGCGCAACGAGATCATTGACCTGTTCACCGGCCCGCTGGGCTACCAGCACGTCAGCGATCTCGGCCTGAACCCGACCAAAGACCAGCTGACCACGCGGCTGCGCGCGTTCTGTCGCGCTGCCGAGCGGCGGCCGGATGACATGATCGCCGTGTACATCGCCGGGCACGGTGAGGTTCTGGATGGCAGT
>JBOHFU010001214.1:0-1100 GCA_050699675.1 Pseudonocardiaceae bacterium | reverse complement strand
CTGCGTTCGGCGTCGTCGGTCTCTCCCCCGGCCTCCTCATCGACGGTCTCGACGTAGGCCTTGAGGAACCCGGAGAAGGTGATGGTGCGACCGGATGCCGCGAACGTGCACTGCTCACCAGTCGCCGCCACACCGTTGATCTTCACGCTCATCGTGGTGCCACGGGCGTCGGCCATCTGGGAGGCGACGGTGCGCTGCCAGATCAGCTCATAGAGCCGGAACTCGTCGGTGTCCAGGGTGTTCGCCACCTGGCCGGGCGTTTGAAAACTCTCCCCAGCGGGCCGGATGGCCTCATGCGCCTCCTGGGCGTTTTTCACCTTGCGGGTGTACTGCCGGGGGCTGCCGTGCAGGTACCGCTCGCCGTACAGCTCGCGGGCCTGGGCCCGGGCCGCCGTGATCGCCGTCTCGGACAGCGTCGTGGAGTCGGTCCGCATGTAGGTGATGTAGCCGTTCTCGTAGAGTCGCTGGGCGGTGCGCATCGTCCGCTCGGCCGAGAAGCGCAGCTTGCGGCCGGCCTCCTGCTGCAGCGTGGAGGTCATGAACGGCGGGTAGGGGCGGCGGGTATAGGGTTTCTCCTCAACGCTCGAGACGGCGAGCCGGGCCTCGACGAGCGCCTCGGCGAGACGCCCGGCGTGCACCTCGTCGACGATCAGCAAGTCGCTGTCGGCGCGCTTGGGCTGACCGTCGGGGCCGAAGTCCCGTCCGGTGGCGACCCGGCGGCCGTCAACGCCCACCAGCCGCGCACCGAACGTGCGGGGCGTGGCGTCTTCCCCGGCGTCCAGCACGGCGGACAGGTCCCAGTAGGACGCGGACACGAAAGCCATCCGCTCACGCTCGCGCCGCACGATGATGCGAGTGGCCACCGACTGCACCCGCCCGGCGGACAGCTTCGGCATCACCTTCTTCCACAGCACCGGGGAGACTTCGTAGCCGTAGAGCCGGTCCAGGATGCGCCGGGTCTCCTGGGCGTCGACCAGGTCCTGGTCCAGGTCGCGGGGGTGCTCCGCGGCTGCGCGGATGGCCGGCTCGGTGATCTCGTGGAAGACCATCCGGCGGACCGGCACCTTCGGCTTGAGGGTCTGCAGCAGGTGCCAGGCGAT
>JBOHFU010001213.1:0-1102 GCA_050699675.1 Pseudonocardiaceae bacterium | reverse complement strand
GCGGCGTATTCCGCTGTCTGGAGAGTTCCCCACACGACGGTCGGTTGGTACACCCGGAATGTCTTCGTCTTCCGGTACAGGGATAGTGATCGCTGCTGGCGGACCTTGACGCCGGTCTGGAGTGTGCGCCGCCATTCGAGCCACATCGTCTCGATGTGGCGGACTGTGGCGATCAGGTCGAGGATTTGATCTTCAGCGTTGCCGTGCCGGCACCACGCGCGGATGTCGTCCTCGCTGGCGTTCTGCTTCCCGTGCTCGATCTTACTGATCTTGGAGAGTTGCCAACCCGTCAGGTCGGCGAGCGCCCGGCCGGTGAGTCCCGCATCCTTGCGGAGATCACGCAGGCGAGCGCCGAAAGCTTCTCGTGCTAGCTGGGCTTGATTGGACACCGCAGGAGCTCAGACCGGCTCATATTCGCTGTGAGAAATGGCGACGGCCCAAAGCCGATCACGGACTCGGATGCAATCGGCAACGACGGCCCGATCAGTGATGATCTCGTGGCCTCGCACGCTGCCGTCGTCACGGAAGTGCCCGACTGCGACCAGCCGATCATCAAAAAGCCACCAGTCATGTCCATCCACCGGAAAGACGATGTCGTCGGGTAGAAGATGGCGAGGCAGCCACCGGATGTCTTCACCAACCTCCAGGTTGAGCACGGTGTTGGTGTGCTCCCATTTGATGTGGTCGGTGATCGGCTCACTGATGACCCTCACCCGGCGTATAGTCTTGCCGGCCTGTGTGGCATTGCGGATCCTGGTTTGCCAGGGCTGGAGCCAAGCGAAGTCGTCGGGCTCACCCTTCGACCACTTGGCGAAGGGGTCATCCCCGATGGCAGTGGCATATACGTCCTTCAACTCCAGGTGGAAGGCGTCTCGCTGGACGAACGTCGAGATCAGTTCGTCGCGCTGTTCACCCGTGATCAACTCCAAGATCGTCCTCCTCTAGCAGTAGTGCTTTGATGGCGGTTTTGGTGACCTCCACGCCGTCCTCGAACTCCGGGATGCTCATCTGCGCGCGAGCCTCCGCGTCGGTAATGCGTTTGCCCTGGACGATGTAGGTACCCTCGCTCCCGACGTGCGCGATGGGTGGCGCCCAGTGTGCT
>JBOHFU010001212.1:0-1102 GCA_050699675.1 Pseudonocardiaceae bacterium | reverse complement strand
TTGAGACAGCGCACGAAGCGATCGGTCGCGACGCTCAGGCGTGAGGTGAGACCAACACCTCTTTGGGAGGGGAGGAGACGGGCTGGGCGCCGGTGTTGCCGTCGTGTTCGGTCACTGCTGGGTGGCCTCCTGCGCGGGGGTGGGGATCTCAGCGAGGATGAGGTAAAGCGAGCGGCGGGCCTCGGTCAGGACTTGCTGGGCTGCTTGCACCTGCTGGGAGTTGCCCCGTGCGAGTTGGCGGACGGGGTCGCGCAGCTCCTCCAGGGCGTCTCGAAGCTCGCTGTTCCCCGCGCAGCGCGCGGTGAACTCGGTGAAGGGATCGGGCAACGTCTCGCCGCGGGTGCGCAGGTATGCCTGGCCAGCGTCGGTCAGGGTGGCGAGTTTGCGGCCACCCTGAGCGAGGGTGTCGATGAGGCCTTCGTCTTCGAGTTGGCTCAACGTGGGGTAGATCGCGCCGGGGCTGGGTTGCCAAGCACCGGAGGTTCGCTCGGTGATGGCCTGCATGAGTTGGTAGCCGTGCATGGGTTGCTCGGCGAGCAACAACAGCAGCGCAGTGCGCACATCCCCACGTTGGGCTCGTCCGCGTCCTGCGCGGCGGGGATGGCTGCCGCGCGTTGTGGCACCGCCGAGCGTGTCGGGTTGTGCGGGGAAGTGCGGATGGTGGCGTCGTTGGCCGTGCTGATGGCCGGTGGCTTGATGGTCGCGGTGACCACGTGGGTGGTGGTGATCGGTGTTCATGGCTTCTCCTAACCTGAATATCACCAGACTAAAATGACACACTCACGATATATCGTGACAGTATCTTAGTCAAGCGGCTCCTTCGCCGGGCTTCGGTCGCGCCACGGCCAGCGAGCCGGCCGCAGGGTCGACGCCCGTCACTGCCAGGCCGTCGCGACACCGGACACGCCGATATCGTCCGGATCCTCATCGACGGGGCCGTCGGGCTGCGCGATGGAACAACAACCTGGCATCAGGCGATCAGGCATGGTGGAAGAACTACCACCACCGACTCGAACGCGTGGCCGACGAAGCCGGCCGCAGCTAGCCCGCCCTTCTACCCTCCACGAAGGCTGACCACGACCCGTCCACAGCGGCGGGAGAA
>JBOHFU010001211.1:0-1103 GCA_050699675.1 Pseudonocardiaceae bacterium | reverse complement strand
GCGGCGAAGATCGCGAAAGATCGGGGCATCGGTGGCCCGATCGTCTCCGCATCGTCGTATTTCATGAAGTCGCCGCCGGAGCAGTACTCCGACTCCGACGCCCATCAGGCCGTCGAGGCGTTCATCCGCGGCGAGGTGGACCGGTAGGAGCGAGCGATAGCTTCCTAGAGCACCCACTGGTGTTGGCTGTCTGGGCTATCGAGCCAGAGGGTGTGTTGGCCGTTGTCGATAGTGAGACCGAAGCGGTCGCGGGTGGGTCGGCCAGTCTGGTGCCACTGCTTGTATGCGTTTTCGACCTGATCCCAGAGTCGGGTCGGCCCGCCTTGGCGGATTGCGTGGGTGCCGCCTGCCGTCGTGGTGTGACACGCCCAGGAGCCGTCTCCTTGGGCCAGCCATGTTTCGGCCGGGTCGCCGTTGCTAGGGGTGAAGATGAGGTGATTCCAGCCGCCACCGGGTAGGGTGAGCGCGGCGAAGAATTCGAACGGGTTGGCCTCTTGAGTAATGATGTCGACGGGGAGGCTGGTGTGCCGGGTGTCGCCTTGCCCGTCCTCGACGGTGCGGAACGCGTGATCGGCTGCGTCGTGCCGGTTGAGTTGGCGCAGCGGCATGAATCCGCCGAAGTCGGGCAGGAGGCGGCCGTACGCGATTCCGCCGGATTGCACGCTCAGCCTGGCCAGCAGGCCACCACAGTTGCGCCGGTCCAGTGGCAGCAGGACGACACCGCCGGGGCGGGTCTGTGTGATCCATTCCTGGGGCACGCTGGGGACCGCCACGGTGGCAATTATTCGGTCATACGGCGCGCGCTCGCCACAGCCGGCCGCACCGTCGGTCGTCGAGCGCTTCGAGCATGAGGGCCATCAGTGCGGGAGCGCTACTGGATGACGTCGACACACCGCTGACCGGCTGCCCCTGGCGGGCGGTCTCGGTGAGGGTGTCGTCCCCGTTGAGCTGCGTGATGAGTGGCTGGTTGCGGTAAACGCCCGCGGCCCACCGGGGGGTGGGCGATTCCACGAGCAGCCATCCGGAACGTTCGGGGGTCTGGGTGAAGTAGTAGGGCACGAAGGGCCCGCGGAAGATGTGGCGAAAAGCCACGAGCCATCTCG
>JBOHFU010001210.1:0-1104 GCA_050699675.1 Pseudonocardiaceae bacterium | reverse complement strand
CTCGGTGGCGGGCGGCCCGCTCTCGTCCCATTCGCTGCGGATCGCCGCCCACGGACCCGTGGCTTCCAGTTCGGCCAGCAGGGCGGTGAGTCCGAGGTCGATGCGGCCGAGGAACACGTACTCGCGGGGGAGCTCGAAGCGGCGTATCACCGACCCGGCCGCGCCCTGGCGGGCGAAGGAGTTCTGTACCAAGGACGCGGCGAACCCCGGCGTGTAGGTGAATGGCTGCTCGCCTAACAGTGGTTGCAGCCTGTCGCGCTCCCATTCGAGCAGTTCGGCCGGTGTGGGTGCGTCGGAGGCGGTCAGGAAGCCGATCTCGACGCAGGTGTCCCACAAGGCTGCGGCGTCGTCGGCGACCGCGGCGGCGATGATCCTTTGGATCAGCGTGACCTGTTGTGCGGAGAACCGGTTGACGCAACCGAAATCCAAGAACGTCACCGCACCGTCATCGTGGAACAGGTAGTTGCCCGGATGGGGATCGGCGTGGAACATCCGCACCATTCGCAGACCGCCCAGAGCGAACCGGTAGATCACCTCGCCCCACCGGTCCCGCAACCGTTGATCCGCCTGTAGCGCCTGAGACCAGCGCATGCCGTCCACGAGATCCATGGTGAGCACCCGGCGGGTTGACAGCTGCGGCACCACCTCGGGGATGCGGATAAACGGATGGCCTCGGTAGGCGTTGGCGAAGTCGGTCTGGTTGGTGGCCTCGATGCGGTAGTCGATCTCCTCACCGATCCGGGCCGCCACTTCCCGGGCCACCGCGCGCACATCGAGCCGACTGTAGCCGGGAAAGATCGCCCCGACCAGCTGCAGGAAGGTGGCCAGCAGCTCGGTGTTGTCTAGATCCGCTCGGATGGCCTGATCGACCCCGGGATACTGCACCTTGACCGCCACCTGTCGCCCGTCGGCCAGCCGTGCCGCGTGGACCTGCCCGATCGACGCCGCCGCGAACGCATGCGGGTTGAACTCCGCGAAGACCTCCTCCGGGGGCACGCCCAGCTCAGCCTCCACCACCGCCGCGGCCAGTTCGGGGGCCATCGGCGGGGCGTCGGCCTGGAGGCGGGCCATCGCCGCCTGGTAGACGCGCTGGCGCTCCGGGGG
>JBOHFU010001209.1:0-1104 GCA_050699675.1 Pseudonocardiaceae bacterium | reverse complement strand
GCGGCGGGGCGTAGCAGGCCAGCGCGAAGAACATCGCGGTGAGCGCGGCGGCCGGCACCTGATACATCAGATCGCTCAGATCCGGGGTGGGGAAGGCCGGTGGGGTGAGGTCGACCTGCAGTTTGTCACCGACCTGCAGTGCTAGCACGACCCCCACGACCAGCCCGGTCGTCATGAGGGCCACCTCGAACGCCCGACCGGCCGCGGTGACGTAGAAGCCGGTGAGTGCGTCCTGCGCGGTGCCGACCACCGACAGCCCGGACAGCAACACGGTCAGGCCAGCAGCCAGTACCAGCGCCGGGGACAGCCCGTCCGGGAGCAACTCAACGAGCCCCACGGAGACGGTGGTGACCACCCCGGCGCCGACGACCTGCTGGAAGAAGAACGGCAGCGATCGGCGGTTGAGCACCCGACCGATCCGGTCCACCAGAGCAGTGACCGCGGCGGCCACCGCGGCGAGCCCGAAACCCGCTCCGAAGAACTCGAAGTCAGCGTCGAAGAAACCCAAGCTGATACCGATCACCACCGCCAACGAGGCAGCCATCCCTGCCCAGGCAACCGTGGCCACCCAACGGGGGTAAGCGTGCGTGCTGGCGAGCAGTGCCTCCAGCTCCCCGTATGCCTGGCCTGCGGTCAGCTCCCGGTGCGCGATCCGGAGCACCAGCTGATCCAGCGCGGCGAGCCGGGTGTAGTCGAGGCTCCGGAACCGCACCACCCGGGTTGTCGTTACCGGGGATGCCTCGACACCGCGGCGGCAGCACACCGTGATCGAGGTGAAGATCACGTCCACTTCGCACTGCGGAAGCCCGTACGCTTCGGTGATCGCCAGCATGGTCGCGGTGACGTCAGCCGCCCCCGCTCCGCACGCCAGCTGCGCCTCCCCGATCCGCAGTGCGAGGTCCACGACGAGGTGCACGGTAGCGTCGTCCACCATCGCAGGCCCGATCATCAGATCCCGACGATCGAATTGCGCCGTGGTCCAGCTTCTGCGGGTTCCCTGGCCGGTTCTCTCCTGTTCCATCGTGCCCCGTGGTATCACGTCGCTGCCTTACTGTCACTGTCACCTCCTCGCATTCGTCCACTGAGGACCGTTACGGGGGCGCT
>JBOHFU010001208.1:0-1105 GCA_050699675.1 Pseudonocardiaceae bacterium | reverse complement strand
GTTGGTGACAGCCGGCTGATCGGTGGGAGTCCGCCGAGTGCGGTGTGGCGACGCCGGTAGTTGTAGTCCTCGAGCCAGGGGGTGAGGGCGTCAGCTCGTTCGGCGTTGCTGGTGAAGACGCGCCGGTAGATCCATTCGATCTGCATGGTGCGGTTGAACCTCTCGACCTTGCCGTTCTGCCAGGGGCAGTGCGGCTTGATCACGAGGTGGTCGATGTGGTGGTCCGCGAGCAGCTGCCGGAAGTCGTTGCTGTGGGTGTAGTTCCAGGCGTTGTCGGTCATGACGGCCTGAAGCTCGATGCCGACGTCGCCGAACGCGTGGATGGCTCTCGCGAAGAACGCGGCGGTGGTCGGTGCGGTCTCGTCGGGGAGGATCTCGGTGTAGGCGAAGCGGCTGTGGTCGTCGACGACGGAGTGGATGTAGTCGAAGCCGATCTTGGCCTTCTTCTGCTTGGAGGTCTTTCCCATCTGCCGGCCGTGCGCTCGCCAGCCGCCGCCGTCGGGGATCCGCCCGACCTTCTTGACGTCCATGTGGCCGAGCTCGCCCGGCGTGGCCCGCTCGTAGCGGACCGCGGTGGTCTTCGACGCGCGGATCACCGCGCCGGTCATCGGGTCGCACTCGCACAGCCGCGGCAGATCGTGCCGGCGCAGGATCCGGCTCACGGTTCGCGGCGCGACACCGAGCTCAGCGCCGAGCCAGTCTTGGCCGCGGCGATGTTCCAGACGAGCAGCGACCACAGCGGCCTCGATGTCGACGTCGGTGCGGGTCGGCGTCTTCTTGGGGCGCGACGACCGGTCGACGAGACCGGCCGAGCCTTCCTCGTCGAAGCGGGCAAGCCAGCGATGCGCGCACTGCCGCGAGATCCCCATCGCCTTCGCGACATGCGCGACCGGCATGTCCAAGTTCCGGACGCGATGCACGAGCAGGCAACGGCCGTGGAACGTGAGACGAGCGTTACGGTGACCCATGAAGACCTCCGGGCGGTGAAGACGGCTATCTCCACTGCACCCGGGGGTCTTCTTCAGATCAACGACCAGTCACCAACGTCCTGGCCGAGTACACCTAGGTCGCGTGGGTCCATCGGCCCGGCGTAGCAACCGTCGAG
>JBOHFU010001207.1:0-1107 GCA_050699675.1 Pseudonocardiaceae bacterium | reverse complement strand
CCCCGGATCGCCGGCCCGTGCGGTGTCGTGATCTTCGGCGTGACCGGGGACCTGTCCCGCAAGAAGCTGATGCCGGCGATCTACGACCTGGCCAACCGCGGCCTGCTGCCGCCTGGCTTCGCCCTGGTCGGGTTCGCCCGCCGGGATTGGGCCGACGAGAACTTCGCCGAGCTGGTCCACGATGCGGTCCGGGAACATGCCCGGACCCCCTTTCGCCAGGAAGTCTGGGACCGGCTGGTTGAAGGCGTCAGGTTCGTGGCCGGCAGCTTCGATGACGACGCCGCCTTCGACGACCTCGCGTCGGCCGTCGACGATCTCGATCGGGACCGGGGCACCGGCGGCAACCACGCCTTCTACCTGTCCATCCCGCCCGCGATGTTCCCGGTGGTGCTCAAGCAGCTCGCCCGCACGGGGCTGGCGGCGCCCAACGGCCACCAGTGGCGCCGCGTGGTCATCGAAAAGCCGTTCGGGCACGATCTGCGCAGCGCCCGCGAACTCAACGAGATCGTCAACGACGTCTTTCCCGAGGAGTCGGTGTTCCGCATCGACCACTACCTCGGCAAGGAGACTGTCCAGAACATCCTCGCGCTGCGCTTTGCCAACCAGCTCTACGAGCCGATCTGGAACAGCCACTATGTGGACCACGTGCAGATCACCATGGCCGAGGACATCGGGCTGGCCGGCCGTGCCGGTTACTACGACGGCATCGGGGCCGCCCGGGACGTGATCCAGAATCACCTGCTCCAGCTGCTTGCCCTCACCGGGATGGAGGAGCCGCTGTCCTTCTCCCCCGATTCGCTGCGCGGCGAGAAGATCAAAGTGCTCTCCGCCACCAAAGTCGTGGAGCCGTTGGACGAGACCACCGCGCGCGGCCAGTACACCGCTGGCTGGCAGGGTGGCACCAAGGTCGTCGGGGTGCTCGAAGAACACGGCTTCCATCAGGACTCCAGCACCGAAACCTTCGCCGCGATCATGCTGAGGGTGGACAACCGGCGGTGGGCCGGGGTGCCGTTCTTCCTGCGCACCGGCAAGCGGCTGGGCCGGCGGGTCACCGAGATCGCGGTGATCTTCAAGCGGGCTCCTCACCTGCCTTTCGAGGAGACCATG
>JBOHFU010001206.1:0-1115 GCA_050699675.1 Pseudonocardiaceae bacterium | reverse complement strand
GGCCTGGCGGAAGCTTCCGCGTGCAGAGCTCCCGGAGACCGGCCCGGTCCCAGCATGACGATCGGGGGCGCTGTGCCGAAACGTTGGCCGCCCAGGCGGTGGCGGCGTGCGGCGACGCGGCTGCACTGTGCGGTGACAGCTGCATGCGTGACCGGCAAGCGGTCCTACGCCACGGAGGCCGACGCGAGGGGCGCGTTGCTGTCGACCCGCGTCAGGGCAGTGATAGACGACAATCCCCGCCGCCGCGAGAAACGCTGCTACGTCTGCCCGAAGTGCGGGTACTGGCACCTGGCAAGCGGGGCGGGGTAACACGCGCCGGCCGGCTACCGGGCGGCCGCATCCGCGCGGCCTGCGGAGACTTCCGAGCTCGGCGCAGTGTCTGCGCAGGTCAGGGACCACTTCCGAAAGATCACCGGTAGTGGGCAAATCGGACACCCGCTCCCGGGTCTGACGGGCGCGGGCGATCGCAAATCCCGACACGTGTCGGGATTTTGTGCGGCCACTTCGGCTGCGGAACGCCCGTCACCTGCACTCACTTAGCGGCGCTACGGCTCCGAGTCAGCGGTCATGAGTGATTCACCTGTTGTCGCGGGTCGAACTGCGCTCGGCCAGCCGAGTCAGCAGCGCGTTGTAGGCGGCCAGCTCGGCGTCGCCGTCTGATTCGGCCCTGCGGTCGAACCGGCGGGCCTCGCGGGCGTCGCTGCGCGCCCACTGCACCAGCAGCGCCACCAGCACCACCACCATCGGGATCTCGCCGGTGGCCCACGCCATGGCCCCGGCAGTGCGCTGGTCGGCCAGCAGGTCGGGCACGAAGGGCAGGGCCAGTGACTGGTAGAAGTCGCCGCCGATCACCGTGGCCGAGCCCATCAATGAGATCCCGAAGAACGCGTGGAAAGGCATGGCCGCCAGCAGCAGACCAAGTTTGCCCAGATACGGCAAGCGGCGAGGCGCCGGGTCGATGCCGACTATGAGCCAGTAATACGCGTATCCCATCAGCACGAAGTGGGTGTTCATCACCAGATGCGCCCAGTGTGACGGCGCCGCCGCGTCGTACAGGCCGGTGAAGTACATGACGTAGAACGACATGACGTACATGCCCAGAGCCATCAACGGGT
>JBOHFU010001205.1:0-1116 GCA_050699675.1 Pseudonocardiaceae bacterium | reverse complement strand
TACCTGGGCCGACGCCGTGCAGGCCGCGCGGCTGGTCGGGCACGCCGCTGGCGTCGAGCTTGCGGTGCGCGCCGCCGCGACCGCGCCGTGGCATCCCGGCCGGTGCGCGCAGCTGCAGGTTGCCGAGGTGACCGTGGGGCATGCCGGGGAGCTGCACCCCGCGGTGATCGAGGCGCTGGGACTGCCGGCGCGGACCTGTGCGATGGAGCTCGATCTCGACGCGCTGCCGCTGACCGAACAGCGACCCGCGCCCGTGGTGTCGCCCTACCCGCCGGTGCTGCAGGACGTCGCGTTGGTGGTGGATGTGGCGGTGCCTGCCGCCGACCTCACCGCCACGCTGCGCAGGGGTGCCGGCGAGCTGCTGGAGGACGTGCGCCTGTTCGACGTCTACACCGGTGACCAGATCGGCGAGGGGAAGCGGTCGCTGGCCTTCGCGCTGCGGTTCCGGGCCCTGGATCGCACCCTCACCGTCGCCGAGGCAATCACCGCTCGCGACGCGGCAGTCGCCGCCGCCGCCGAAACACACGGTGCCGCACTACGCACCTAACCCCCCGCGTGTCCGGCTCTCCTGCCCGGTGTGTCGTGCTCTCCTGCACGGTGTGTACAGCGCTAGGGCCCGCTGGCCGTAATGTGCTGGTCGTGGTGTGCGGTGGTACCGCACACCTTGCGGCTCTGCCGCACGCCTTCCCAGGTGAGTGGCCGGTTGGCCGCACGGAGTCGATCCTCGCGGAGGGCGCTGTGAACACGGTTCTGCACAAGGTCCGATCAAGGGACGGGACGTCGATCGCCTACGAGGAGGTCGGGGCGGGGCCACCGCTCGTGCTCGTTCACGGTGGCATCTCGGACCGCACGTACTGGGCCCCGGTGGTCCCGGCGCTCGCGCAGCGCTGCACTGTCCTGAGCGTGGACCGGCGTGGCCGCGGCGCCAGCGGCGACGCCGCGTCCTACGCGATCGACCGCGAGTTCGAGGACGTCGCCGCGGTCGTCGGTGCGATCGATGAGCCGGTGCACCTGCTCGGGCATTCCTATGGCGGGATCTGTGCGCTGGAGGCAGCGCTGCGGACCGAAAACCTCGTGACGCTCGTGTTGTACGAGCCAGCGCTCGGCCTGAACGGC
>JBOHFU010001204.1:0-1117 GCA_050699675.1 Pseudonocardiaceae bacterium | reverse complement strand
GACAAGCGCATCGAGGGCTTCAAGCAGCGCTACCGCCACTACGACGTCCTCCTGATCGACGACATCCAGTTCTTCGAGAACAAGGAGCGGATCCAGGAGGAGTTCTTCCACACGTTCAACAGCCTCTACGAGGCCAACCGCCAGATCGTGATCTCCTCCGACCGCCCGCCGCGCGCGATCGCCACGCTCGAGTCGCGCCTGCGCTCTCGTTTCGAGTGGGGCCTCATCACCGACATCCAGCCGCCCGACCTCGAGACGCGCATCGCGATCCTGCGGAAGAAGGTGAAGACGGACGCGATCCACGTGCCCGACTCCCAGGTGCTCACCTTCGTCGCGAGCCGGATCTCCACGAACATCCGCGAGCTCGAGGGCGCACTCACGCGCGTCGTCGCCTTCTCCTCGCTGACCGGGCGCCCCATGACCGTCGAGCTCGCCCAGGAGGTGCTGAAGGACGTCTTTCCGCAGGGGGAGATGCCCGAGATCTCCGTGGAGCAGATCCAGCAGACGGTCGTCGAGCGCTTCGGGATGTCGCTCCAGGAGCTCACCGGCGACCGGCGCTCGCAGTCCATCGTCTATCCGCGCCAGGTGGCGATGTACCTCTGCCGCGAGCTCACGGACAGCTCGCTCCCGAAGATCGGCAAGAAGTTCGGCGGGCGCGACCACACGACCGTGATTCACGCGACGTCGAAGATCGCCAAGCTCATCCGGGAGGATCGCAACGTCTACAACCTGGTGCAGGAGCTCACGGCGCGTATCAAGCAGGCCCGTTGACGAAGCCTGTGGAGAAGAAGCCGCAACTGGGGACGGCTTGCACCTCGGCTGCGCGCCTGTGGGAAGAGCCCGGTTCTCCCCAGAAGCTCTCCACCGCCCGAGGCCGCTCCCCGAGCCGAAACGCGCCGTCTTCCCCGCTCTTCACACTGCCTATGACTACAACGAAGGATTTTCTTTAAATGACATCCATGGATACCGTTGCCCTCACCACGATGAGGGTTGTTTGCGGAAAGGAGGAGCTTGCCGAGAAGCTCCAAGTCGTAGGCAGAGGCGTGTCGACGCGCACGACCGTCCAGATCCTCGGTGGCATCATGGTGCGTTCGGCGGCCGGCCGGCTGCACCTGAG
>JBOHFU010001203.1:0-1117 GCA_050699675.1 Pseudonocardiaceae bacterium | reverse complement strand
TTCCCGACTACACCGCGATCGAGCGCCGGGCCGGCCTGGCGCACGAGTACATGACCGGAATGATCATTGGATCCGGCGCGGTGGCCGCGGTCGGCGCCGTACTGGCCGCAGCCGGAGGTGGGTTGGGGATCGTGCTGGGCGCGGTGGTCGCCGCCGTCTTGCTGCTGCGGGCGCGGTCCTACGCCAACGGTAGCCAGGCAATCGCGCTGCTGGTCAGCGGGATGGTCGCGGTAGCCGGGCTGCTGGCCGGGCTGCTGGCGACGGCCGGCCAGGACGTCTTGCTGCTGGCCGTCTTCGGTGGCCTGCTGGCTCTCGCGACACTCGCGCTGGTTGCCGGGGTCGTGCTGCCCCGCCGCCGGTTCTCCCCGGTGCTGCGCCGCTCGGTGGACGTGATCGAAGCGACGCTCATCGCTGCGGTGCTGCCGCTCGCACTGGGCGTGATGGACCTCTACAACACCTTCCGGGCGCTGTGACAGCAGTCGCCGGTCGTCGTCGGGCACTGCTCGTGGCCACCCTGGCCACGTTGCTGTGCATTGCTGGGCCGGGGTGGCCGGTGACCGCCGAACCCGAGGGCCGGCCGCCAGGCATGCCACCACCCGTGAATCCGGCGGCTCTGCCGACCCCGGCCAGCGTGAGCGCCCTGCCCTACATCGTGAACAATCGGGCCACCCGGCAGACCGGCCCGGTCGAGCAGCAGGCAGCCTGCCAGCAACCGGCAGCGGGTAACCCGCGCAACGTCGAGGCGGAGCCAGCCGCTCAACAGCGGCTGCGAATCCGGCAAGCCCAGCGGTTCGCGACTGGACGCGGCCAACGGGTGGCCGTGATCGACAGCGGGGTGCAGCCGCACCCCAGGCTGGCCGGCAGGTTGATCGACGGCGGGGACTACATCGACAACCGCAGCGGTCTGTTCGACTGCGATGGCCACGGCACCGCGGTGGCCGGGCTCATCGCCGCGGCGCCCGATCCGGCTACCCGGTTCGTCGGGGTGGCCCCCGCTGCCGAGATCCTGACCATCCGTCAGGCCAGCACCTTCTACTCGGTGCCGCTGCGCCAGCTCGACACCGGTCAGGAGTTTCGCAGCCCGATCACCGGGGACACCGTGAGCATGGCCGCGGCC
>JBOHFU010001202.1:0-1119 GCA_050699675.1 Pseudonocardiaceae bacterium | reverse complement strand
GGCAGCAACCAGCCGCTCGAGCGGACCTTGTCCCAACCGACGCTGCCAGCCGGCGCCGAAGGCGAGCGCGCCGACGGCCATCAGGACGAACAACATCTCGGGTTCGTCGTCAAGCACCCCGGTCGCCAGCACCAGGAGGTGCCCGCAGTAGAGGGTCAGTGTCATGGCTCCCGCGGCGGCCAGCGGTCGCAGCAGGCGGGCGACGGCCGCAACCCTGGACAGGAGCAGTGCGGCACCGAGCACCGCCATCGCCGAGCCCAGCGTGTGGGCCATGTCGACAGGTGTGGTCGAGTGCGGCGCCGGGAGCGCGAGGTACCACCACGACGACGTCGGTTCGGGTTCCCACAGCAGCACATTGCGCGCCTCTGTCAGATCTGAACCCGACAGATCCCCGTCCAACAGGTGCTGGAGTCCGCCCAACCGGAACAGGAGTATGTCCGACACGATTCGTGCGGTGACCGCCAAGCCAAGCCCGCCGCCGAACAGCCAGGCAGCGACCCGGCGCGAGGACAGGTCCAACCTGCCGAGGGCGAGTCCGGCACACAGGTAGGCGAGGTAGGCCAGCGCGGGGTAAGTGCCGGTCACGAGCAGCCCAACGATGAGCCCGGACGGGGCGTCGACAAGGGTATCGAGCGTCGGGTCGCTCGCCCCGCCCAGGAACAAGCGCCCAGCCAACACCACCAGAGGCGCCACCGCGATCAAGGCGATAACGATCAAGGTAAGGGTGCGTGGACGAAGGCCGAGCAACGGGATCGCGAGGAAGAAGAGCACGGCGTAGTGCGGGAGGATCACGTCAACCTGGGGTACGACGGAACTGAGCCAGAGGCCGATCGCCCCGATCAGCAGCGCCCGCACCGCGATGCCGGCGGCTGCTGCGGTGCGGGTCCGACCCTCGACCACGCGCTGTCCACCGCTCAAAAACGCCAGGCTCACTCCCGCGACCAGGACGAACATGGTCGCGGAGCGGCCCGCCGCAAGCACTGTCGCGAGTGTGGGTGTGCCGTGGCGGTCGAAGGTGGCGAAGACGTGCACCGCCATCATGCCGATCAGCGCGACCCCTCGCGCCACGTCCACCCCTATTACTCGTCCCGGGCGATCTGACGGCGCTCCGGCGGCCGC
>JBOHFU010001201.1:0-1120 GCA_050699675.1 Pseudonocardiaceae bacterium | reverse complement strand
CCCGCCGCGGGTGTCGCCCCGCCACACCCGGAACTGCTGCTGGTAGCCCATGTCAGTCCGTCCCTCCCGGGAGCTCCTCGGCGGTGAAGTACTTCTTCAGCTCGTCAAGTTCGAACAGGTCCATAAGGTCCGTCCGCATCGGAACCTGCTCCTCGCGTTCGACGCGAACGATGCGACTGTTGAGGTGCTGCGTGCATACCAGCACCACGTGTCGCCATTCGGGGTCCATCACCGGGTGATCCTCCCGGGTGTGCCCGCCCCGGCTCTCGGCGCGCTCCACCGCGGCCCGGGCGACGCATTCGCTCACCACGAGCATGTTGCGTAGGTCCAGTGCGAGGTGCCACCCGGGGTTGAACTGGCGATGGCCTTCCACCACGACGCGGTCGGCTCGGCGGCGCAGCTCCTCCAGCTTCTTGAGCGCCAGCTCCATCTCATCCGCCCGGCGGATAATGCCGACGAGGTCGTTCATGGTCTGCTGCAATTCCTGGTGCACGCAGTACGGGTTCTCGGCGGCCTCGCTGTGAGCCCCCGCATCGAAGGGGGCGACGGCCCGCCGGGCTGCGGCCTCGACATCGGCCTCGCCGGCCAACGGCCGGGAGCTGCCCAGGGAGTCCACGTAGGACGCTGCCCCGAGGCCCGCCCGGCGGCCGAACACGAGTAGGTCGGACAGCGAATTGCCGCCCAACCGGTTGGAGCCGTGCATCCCGCCCGCGACCTCGCCGGCCGCGAAGAGCCCGCGCACCGAAGCTGCCGCGGTGTCCGGGTCGACCTCGACGCCGCCCATCACGTAGTGGCAGGTGGGGCCAACTTCCATGGGCGCGGCTGTGATGTCGACGTCGGCCAGTTCCTTGAATTGGTGGTACATCGAGGGAAGTCGCTTCTTGATGACGTCGGCGGGTATCCGGGTAGAGACGTCGAGGAAGACACCACCATGCGGTGATCCCCGGCCCGCTTTGACCTCAGAGTTGATCGCGCGGGCAACCTCGTCACGGGGCAGCAGCTCCGGTGGCCTGCGGTTGTTGTCCGGGTCGTCGTACCAGCGGTCCGCCTCCTGCTCCGAGGTTGCGTACTGGCCCTTGAAGACCTCGGGGATGTAGTCGAACATGAAACGCTCGTTCTC
>JBOHFU010001200.1:0-1121 GCA_050699675.1 Pseudonocardiaceae bacterium | reverse complement strand
GCCTCCACTACGTTTCCGTGCACACCGACCGTGGTCCAGGACCCGGTGCCGTCGCTGGTGTCCACCAGCACCCGGGTCACCGCATCGGTACCGTGCGTGCCGGGCAGGATCCGGACCTTGTAGTCGGACAGCTCCACGGTCTCTAGCCAGGGCACATGGACGTCCAAAGCCTGGCGCAACGCGGCATCCAGCGCGTTGACCGGCCCGTTGCCCTCCGCAGTGGCGATCACCCGCTCCCCCGCCACGTGCACCTTCACCGTCGCCTGGGCGACCACCTTGCCGTCGGCCTGATGGTCCACCACCACCCGATAGGACTCCAGCGAAAACGGCGGGGCGGGCGACACTTCGTCGACCTCGTGGCGCACCAGCAGCTCGAAGGAGGCGTCGGCGGCCTCGAAGGACCAACCCCGGGACTCGAGCTCCTTGACCCGCGCGGTGACCGCGCCAATCTCCGCCGAGCGGCCTGCCAGGTCCAGCCCGAGCTCGGCTCCCTTGAGCTCGATGCTGGCCCGGCCGGCCATCTCGGTCACCAGCACGCGCTGCGAGTTGCCGACCATGGCGGGGTCCAGGTGGTTGTACAGCTCCGGATCCACCTTGATCGCACTCGCGTGCAGCCCCGCCTTGTGGGCGAAAGCCGACCTCCCGACGTAGGCCTGGTGGGTGTCGGGAGCGAGGTTGGCTATCTCGGCCAGCGCATGCGAGGTGCGGGTCAGCTCGGCCATCCCGGGCTCCGGGAGGACCGCCATCCCCAGCTTGGTGGCGAGGTTGCCGATGACGGCGAACAGATCCGCGTTGCCGGTCCGTTCGCCGTAGCCGTTGGCGGTGCACTGCACATGAGAAGCCCCGGCCTGCACCGCCGCGACCGTGTTGGCCACCGCGCAGGCGGTGTCGTCCTGGCAGTGGATACCAACCCGGAAACCCGTGCGCGCCACCACCTCCGCGACGGTCTCCGCGAGCTGCAGCGGCAACTGACCACCGTTGGTGTCACACAGCACCGCGACGTCGGCGCCCGCGGTGACGCCGGCCTCGAGCACCCGCAGCGCGCAGTCCGCGTCGAAGGCGTATCCGTCGAAGAAGTGCTCAGCGTCGAGGAACACTCGACGGCCCTCGGCGACGAGCAG
>JBOHFU010001199.1:0-1122 GCA_050699675.1 Pseudonocardiaceae bacterium | reverse complement strand
CGTGCCGTCCGCGCTGCTCGGCCTGCTCATGCCGCGCGTCACCGGTTGGGTCCTGCCCCGGTGGGGCGCGGACCGCACCCTCGCCGTGGCCTGTCCGGTCACCGTGGTGGCGCTGCTCGTCGCTGCGTTGGGAGCGGCGACTGGGGCACCGCTGCTGCTGGTGGTGGCCGTCGCATCGCTCACCGTGGCGTTCGGTATCGGTCAGCCGGCGATGATCCTCGCCGTCTCGGGCGCCGTGGACGCGGCACAGCGCGGGGTCGCGCTCGGCGTGACGACGCTGCTGTTCCTGGCCGGTGCGGGCGTCGGCGCCGCCGTGGTGGGGGGCCTCGGCGAGGTGCTGGGCATCAGCGGCGCGCTGAGCGTGCTGGTCGCGCTGCCGGTCGCCGGGACGCTCGTGATGCTCCGGCAGCTCCGGGCGGCCGCACGGATGGAAGCCGAGGTCCCCGTGGCGAGCTGACTCGCCGAGCCGCGTGGGGCCAGACTCTTCACCGTGGCCGGGAGTAGCGAGCGTGTCGATGTGGTCGCCGAGTTCGATGATCGGGCGCCCCGGTACGACAAGAGCGCGATGCACCGATGGCAAGCGCGGCAGGCGGCTGAGCTGGCCGACGTAGGCCCGGACGAGCGTGTGCTGGACGTGGCCACCGGGACGGGACTGGTCTTACGAACGATCTCCCCCGCGCCCGTCGATCCGGGACTGCTGATCGGTATCGATACTACCCGAACCGCGGGTCTGGAGAGCAACAAGAGAAATGAGACAACTGATGTCCACGAAGATCTTCGTCAACCTCCCGGTGAAGGACCTCGGCAAGTCGATCGACTTCTTCACCGCACTCGGCTTCTCGTTCAATCCGCAGTTCACCGATGAGAACGCGGGATGCCTGGTTATCAGCGACGACATCTACGTCATGCTGCTGACCGAGCCGTTCTTCAAGTCGTTCACCAACAAGGACGTCGTCGATGCCGCGAAGAGCACGGAGGTGATCCTGGCGCTGGGTGTCGAGAGCAGGCAGCAGGTTGACGAGCTGGTCGACAAGGCCCTCGCAGCGGGCGGGCAACCCGGGAGCTTCTCGAACGATGAAAGCTTCATGTACGGACGGAGTTTCCAGGACCTCGACGGGCATC
>JBOHFU010001198.1:0-1122 GCA_050699675.1 Pseudonocardiaceae bacterium | reverse complement strand
GCTGGCTGACCCGGGCCGACCGCGAAGCATGGCAACAGCTGCGGGCGGACCTGCTCAAGGAGCTCGCCGACGACGACACGTTCACCGCCGCGCTCGACGAACTCTGGCCGATACTGACACCGGAAACCCTGCTGGCACCGCTGTACACGTCCCCCGAACGGCTGCGAGCGGCCGACGCCGACCAGGCGCTGTTGCGCGCCGACGGCGACGCCTGGACGGTATCGGACATGCCGCTGCTCGACGAACTGGTCGACCTGCTGGGCCGCGACAAGGCGGCCGACCAGGCCGCCGAGCAGGAACGCAAGGACGAGGCCGAGTACGCCGCCGGCGTGCTGGACATCCTCATCAGCCGCGAGGATCTGATGGACGACGAGGATCATCTGCTCGCCCAGGACATGGTCTACGCCGAGGACCTGGCGGATCGCTTCCTCGAGCGCGACACCCGTGACCTTGCCGAACGCGCCGCCGCGGACCGGGACTGGACCTACCGGCACGTCGTGGTCGACGAGGCCCAAGAACTGTCCGAAATGGACTGGCGGGTGCTGATGCGGCGCTGCCCGAGCCGATCCTTCACCGTGGTCGGCGACCTCGCCCAACGCCGGTCAGTGGCCGGAGCGACCTCGTGGGACACCATGCTGGAGCCGTACGTGCCCGGCCGCTGGATCTACCGGTCGCTGTCGGTGAACTACCGCACCCCGGCGGAGATCATGACCGTCGCCGCCGCGCTGCTCGCCGAGTTCGCACCCGGGGCCCAGCCACCGGAGTCGGTCCGCGCGTGCGGCGTCGCGCCATGGTCCAGGCGGGTCACCGAGGACGAACTGCCCGCTGCCATCGAGGAATTCGTCCGGGACGAAGCCGGTCGCGAAGGCACCAGCGTCGTGATCGGGCCACCGGGCGTGCCGGGCGCGGTGATGGCCTCGGAGACCAAAGGCCTGGAGTTCGACGCCGTCCTGGTCGTGGAACCAGAACGGATCCTCGCCGACGGCCCACGCGGCGCGGCCGAACTCTACGTCGCCCTCACCCGCGCCACCCAACGCCTCGGCGTCCTGCACCACGGCCCACTGCCGCAGGCCCTGACCGGACTCGCCGAAACCGGGACACCCGCCCAGGCCGGAAATCAAC
>JBOHFU010001197.1:0-1122 GCA_050699675.1 Pseudonocardiaceae bacterium | reverse complement strand
AGAGCCTGTTGGTAAATGATGTTGGGTGCGTTGCTCGAGGTGACGGCGGGTAGCGATTTGATCACGGTGGCGTGTCGCATCGGGGCGTGAGGATGGGCTCCTGGTAGCCGAGGAGTGCCACCTACTCGATCTATCAGAAGCCCAGGGATGTCTGTCTACCGTGTCGAGGCCACGAAGGCCAGTTGTCGCGTGTCGGGATGTGCATGTCATGATCGCATGCCGCGTTATCCCTCGGATGTGACCGATGCCGAATGGGCGTTGTTGCGCCCGGAGGCCCAGGCGGTGATGGCCGAGTTGCGTCGCAGCCCGGCCGGCAGACCGATGGAGCATGATCTGCGGGCGGTGCTGGATGCGATCGGCTATGTGACCCGCTATGGCATCGAGTGGCGGGCGTTGCCGGTGGATTTTCCGCCCTGGGAGGCGGTGTATGCCTTTTTCGAGCGGTGGACCGCGCGTGGCCTGCCGCAGAGTCTGGTGGACCGGCTTCGGGGGCGGCTGCGGGTGGCCTTGGGTCGGGCCGAGCTGCCCACGCCGGATCGATCGACTCACAGTCGGTGAAGGCTGCGGACACGGTCGGCGCTGCGAGCAGGGGATTCGATGGCGGGAAGAAGATCAACGGGCGCAAACGGCACCTCGACGTGGACACTCTGGGCCTGGTGCTGAGCGTGATCGTCACCGCCGCCTCGGTGCAGGATCGTGATGGGGCATATCGGCTGCTGGCCCTGCTGCGCGAGCGGTTCTCCACGATCACCCTGGTCTGGGCCGACGGCGGATACGCCGGGCGCCTGGTGAACTGGGCATGCCAGGTACTGGCCCTCACCCTCACCATCGTCAAACGCAGCGACGACACCACCGGATTCGTCGTGCTACCCCGCCGCTGGGTGGTGGAACGGACCTTCGGCTGGCTGATGCGCTACCGCCGCCTGGCCCGCGACTACGAACGACGCCCCGCCCACCACGAAGCCATGGTGCTCTGGGCCACCGTCGCGATCATGACACGGCAACTGACCCGTACCACGACCGACGCGCCACCTCACCCCCGATGGGGCAGACCCCGCGCCGTAGCATCGGCACCCGAACAACAAGATCAACAAGCCGCATGACTATTTACCAACAGGCTCT
>JBOHFU010001196.1:0-1127 GCA_050699675.1 Pseudonocardiaceae bacterium | reverse complement strand
TGGTCGCGGCCCGCTCGACCGGCAAGTACGACTGGACCACGCCGGTGGACCTCGACCAGCTCGTCACCGACGCGGCCTGGGACCACCTGGCCGACCTCGGTGACAGCCCACTCGATCACACCGTCCCCTGACCTGGCCCTGGTGGTCGCTCGGCAGCAAGATGACCGGGCCACCCCCGGACCCCTCGGACAGGAGCTGACATGATCGTCACCACCAACCTCCCCGGCAAGCCCGGTCGGGCACCTCGCCGCCCCGCCGGTACGATGCTGTGGGCCTCGATCGACGTCGAGTGGACTAAGAACTACCGGATCAAGAACGGCAACCGGCCCTTCTGCTACTCCGTGGTCTACGCTGTGGTACCCGACTCCAGCAGCCCCGTCGACCTCAACGAACTCCCCTTCTCCTACACCAGCGTCTACCTCGAAGACCCCGACGAGACCGACGCGCTGCTCGCCTCGGCCGACGACGCGGTGCGCACCGCATTCCGCTACGCCGACCGCGTCACCGGCCACCAGTTCACCAGTGACCTCGGCGTCTTAGCCAACGCCACCGTCGGCACGCTGCCCGCCGTAGCCAGCGCACGGCAGAGCTGGCTGGCCCGCCGCCACCACGACCTGGCCGACCGGCGCGTCATCGATACCCGCTACGACACCGACCATGTCCTGGCCTGCAAGTCCCGCCGCCTGGTCGACGTGTGCACCGAACTCGGGCTCGACGTCACCCAGCCCGAGCTGCGCGGCACCTCCATGACCGCCCTGCACCGCGCCTGGCTCACCACGGGCACCCCCGAGACCCGCGAGCGCATCAGCGTGCTCAACCTGCGCCACAGCCTGTCCACCGCCCTGGTTGCCCTGCGCGCCACCAACCGCGGCCAGTGGACCAGCACCCTCAACGTCAACCGCCTGCTCGCCACCGAACTTGACGGCGCCTTCGACTGGCTCGACCACCCCACATTCACCGACCTGCTGTGAGAGGACCTATGCCGATCCGCGACTGCGACGTCATAGCCATCGACGGCACCCACGCCTCGGGCAAGACCACCCTCATCCACGCCCTCACCGCCCACTACCGACGGCAGGGCGTCAACGTGGCCGCGATGGGCGAACCGGCACGATCCAGCCCGTTCA
>JBOHFU010001195.1:0-1128 GCA_050699675.1 Pseudonocardiaceae bacterium | reverse complement strand
CGTCGGGCCATGGTCGTCAATCGTGATTGACGTACCCGAGACACTGCACAATCACCCGCGAGCGAAGGTGCGGCTGTCGAGAACCGATATGCTCGCACTGGTCGACAAGATCCTGGTGAGCGCCCGATGAGCACTGCCGAGCTGGGCGAGAAGCTGCCTGAAGGTGTGTTTCACCTGCTGACCGCTGATGACGACGTGGCCAGCGCGTACGGGGGTTATGTGGCCGTCTGCGGTGCGGTGATGTCCGTTTCGGGCCTGCCGTCGGCGTGCCGCTTCGAGGTGGTGGCCGACCGTAACCCTCGGTACTGCCCGGAGTGCGTGCGTGAGGCTTGCCGCTGGAGTGCCGAGGCCGGCGATCGTCATCTGGCCATGCGATGAAGCGCCAGATCCCGCCAGACGCCGCTTCTCGGCTCCCGGCTCCCGGCCAATTCCACCACTAGAAAGGGGGAATGGTGAGATGGATGGGCGAGCCGCCGGTGAGGTCGGCATCCACGCCGGCATCATCGACAGCGATGACGCGTGGATCGCGGGATACCTGAAACTGAGGCAGGCCGTACTTAACGGCGAGCTGGAAACGCAGGATGAGATCGCCGCCTACGCGGTCGAGCTAAGACGTGGCCTTTCCGACCCCACTCCACCACCATCGATAGCGGCATTCATCGCTGCGGACATCAAGATAACGTTCCCGCTGCTGACGGATCAGCTATGGACGCCGTGACGAACCCGCCCGCCGTGGTGGCCGACCCCACCGACGACGAATGCCCCGGCTGCGGAGCCACCGTCCAGGCGTGGATGTGCGCGGTCTGCGGCCTGGACTGGGCATGCGCGGCGGTCCACCCCGCCTTATCCATTATCGGCCTGCTGCCCACACCGGCGCTGCGCTCGGCCGCTCTGCTGGCCCTCCTGCGCACCGAGGTCGCCCGACGCTCAGCCAAGGAGCACACCCTATGACCGCCGTCGTCTCTTTCCCCGTGGACCCAGATCGTCGAGTTCGAGGCCATGGCCCAATGCCGTTAAGTTAGAGACCTGAGTCGGGGTCGCGGGAGTTGCGTGGCCGTGCCACAAATAGTACGGCGTGTCGAGTGTCGAGAGGCCGGGATAACACGATCCGGCTCGATATTATCTGTC
>JBOHFU010001194.1:0-1132 GCA_050699675.1 Pseudonocardiaceae bacterium | reverse complement strand
GGGCGGGGTCAGGCAGTTCTTGGGCCAGACCCGCCGCTGCAGATCCGTTAGCGGGGGAGGTGTCGGTAGGTCTGTCGGGCGACGTAACGCTTGAGGATGCGGATGATCTCGGGTCGCGACCGTCCTTCGTCGAGGCGACGGGCGACGTAGCTGCGGGTGCGGGGATCGGAACCGAGGCGGGTGAACACGATGCGCCACAGGGCATGGTTGGCTTGGCGGTTCCCGCCTCGGTTGAGCCGGTGCCGGCGGGTGACCTTTCCGGAGGTGGCCTCGAGGGGGGCGACCCCGCACAGGTGCGCCCAGGCGGCTTCGCTGCGCACTCGCTGGGGATTGTCGCCGGCGGCGACACAGAGGATGGCGGCGGTGTCGACACCGACGCCGTAGAGGCCCACCAGACCCGGGGCCGTGGCGGTGACGAGCTCGCCGAGGACGACCTCGAGCTGGGCGATGTCCTCGTCGATGCCCAGCACCCGTCGCCCGAGGCTGCGCATGGCCAGCTTCGTGGCGTAGATCACCGCGTCGCCCTCGGGTCGTGGTCGCAGCGCGGCGGCCTGGGCCGCGAGCATGCCCCGTGACACTCGCTGGAACCGTTCCCGCAGCTCGTCCGGTGCGGTGAAGCCCAGGTGGCGGATCTGGTTGAGGCACGTGATGCGGGCCTCGCGGCCCGAACGCTTGGCGATGAGCAGGGCCCGCATCGCCTCCACGTTGCCGTCCGCCGTCTTGGCCACGCCCCTTGCCCGGCCCGACAGGACCGCCCGGGCCGCTTCGATGGCGTCGATGGTGTCGGACTTGCCCTGTGCTCGGCGCAGCTGACGGTTCGGGCGGTCGACCTCGATCACCTCGACACCGAGGCTGCGCAGATGGCGAGCAACTCCAGCGCCATAGGCGCCGGTGCCCTCGACACCGATCCGGCCGATCGTTCCGAATTCGCCCAGCCAGCTCGACAGCGAGCAGTAGCCCGATCGGGTCGCCGGGAACGCGGCGACACCGAGGACACCGCCGTTGGGGTCGAGCGCCGCCACCACATGGGTGTCCAGATGCGTGTCGACTCCGCCCGTGATCGAGCGCGTCGTCTCTACGATGGCCATGCCATCCCTTTCCTGTTCGAGGTTGTGGGGTGGCACGCACGTCC
>JBOHFU010001193.1:0-1133 GCA_050699675.1 Pseudonocardiaceae bacterium | reverse complement strand
AAGAGGTGGAGGTGCGGATGCCCGAAGAACACCTCGGAACCGTGCTGGGAGACCTGTCCAGCCGGCGCGGTCGAGTGCTGGGCACCGAGACCGACCAGACCGGCCGGATGCTGGTGCGCGCCGAGGTGCCAGCAGCCGAGCTCCTGCGCTACGCCGTCGACCTGCGCGGGTTGACGTCAGGAACTGCGGTGTTCACTCGACGTTTCTGCCGCTACGCCCCGGCGCCGTCCAGCTCGACTCCGTAGGCGGGCAGCGCCGGTTCGGCGATTTCGAAATAGCGCGGCAGCGGGGCCCGGCCAGCCAGTCGGAGCCAGCGCACCCTGCGGTGCGAGCGCAACGCCAGGGTGTCTCGTACCGCGTCGTTGTAGACCCGCCGGGCGATCATCACCCGCTGCTCCGCGTCGGCTAGCCGGGCGGCACGAGCGGATCCGAGCTCAGCACGGTCCAGCACCGCGAGCGCGCGACCCAACTCGTTCTCGACCTCCTCACGCTCGACACCGGCCCCCAGCACCGCAGGTTCCCTGGCCGACAGCGCCACATGCGCGGCGCAGCGCAGCGCGCTACCACCGTTGTGTGCGCCATCCAGAGCACCGACCACACGCGCGCGGTGACACAGTGCAGCATCCAGAGCGGCCCACGTCGCGTCGGTCCGCACATGCAACCGGTCCAACCGGTTAGCCGCGCGTATCGCGCCCACCCCACCCACCGCGGCGGCCAGCGACCCGGCGACCACTGCCAACCCGGCAACTCTCATCGCGCGACCCTAGGCGAACCGCTACCGGGTGAGCCCGGCCCCCGGCGTTAAGCGCCGCGGGTCGGCAGCCACCGCCGTCTCGTAGACCTGCAGCACCCGCCGCGCCACCACCGGCCAGTCCCACATCGCCGCCCGCCGGCGGCCTGCAGCGGCCAGCGCGGCACGCCTGCCGGGATCATCGAGCAGGTCTCCCAGCGCGCAGGACAGCGCGGCCGGCACCCCGGCCGGGACGAGCACACCAGCCTGCCCGCCGTCGAGCACCAGCCGGAAGGCGTCGAGGTCGCTGGCCACGACGGGGGTGCCGGCAGCCATCGCCTCGGTGAGCACGATGCCGAAGCTCTCTCCTCCGATGGCGGGCGCGCACAGCACGTCCACGCTT
>JBOHFU010001192.1:0-1136 GCA_050699675.1 Pseudonocardiaceae bacterium | reverse complement strand
TTCCACCCGTGTTCTTACGGGTTCCGGCCCCGACGTCGCCCGCACGACGCCATCGCTGAGATCCACATGCTGGCCACCAACGAGTACTCGTGGGTGCTGGAAGGTGACATCACAGCGTGCTTCGACGAGATCTCACACCCTGCGCTGTTGGCACGGGTGCGGGACCGGATCGGGGACCGTCGCGTCGTGCGGCTGATCAAGGCGTTCCTCTGCGCCGGTGTCCTCTCCGAGGATGGCGTGCGGAGGGACACGAAGATGGGCACACCCCAGGGCGGCATCCTCTCGCCGCTGCTGGCCAACATCGCGCTGTCGGTTCTCGACGATCACTTCGCCGACGCCTGGCAGCGTGACATGGCAACCCGATCTCAGCGGGCGACCCGCCGGAAGCACGGAGGAGCCACGTACCGCCTTGTGCGCTACGCGGACGACTTTGTGGTGATGGTCTCGGGAACCAAGGCACACGCCGAGGACCTGCGAGACGAAGTGGCAGCGGTGCTCTCCCCGATGGGCCTGCGCCTGTCGGAGGAAAAGACGATGATCGTCCACATCGATGAGGGGTTCGACTTCCTCGGCTTCCGCATCCAGCGGCAAACCAAGAGGGGATCGAACAAGGCGTTCGTCTACACCTGGCCCGCGAAGAAGTCGCTGACTTCGATCAAGGCGAAGGTGAAAGCGATCACCAAGCAGGGCACGAACAACCCGCTCTCTGTCCTCCTACGCCAGCTCAACGGGGTGCTGCGAGGATGGACCACCTACTTCCGGCACGGCGTGTCGAAAGCGACCTTCGCCTACCTGCACCAATACACGTGGCTGCGGGTGGTCGGCTGGCTCCGCCGAAAGCACCGCCGAGCCAACTGGAAGTTCCTGCGACGGCGCTACCTGGCCAACAGGTGGTGGCCCGAACACGACGGCATGGCCCTGTTCGACTGTCGAGCAGTTCCGGTGACCCGCTACCGCTACCGCGGAGCGAAGATCCCCACGCCATGGAACGGGCACACGGCCACCCGAACAGCATGACCCCAACGGGGGCTCGTGGAGAGCCGGATGCGGTGGAAGCCGCACGTCCGGTTCGGGGGACGGGCCGGGGAAACGGACCAGCCGAAAGACTGGCACCGCGCCTCGGTCCGATCCCACCT
>JBOHFU010001191.1:0-1142 GCA_050699675.1 Pseudonocardiaceae bacterium | reverse complement strand
GGTGTTGTAGATGGCCTTGTCGACGCGGTCGAGGTCGGCGGGGTCCAGCGCGCCGAGGAACTCAATGAGGGCTCCCTGGTAGACGCGGGTGATGTCGCGGGCGATGTTGAGCCAGCCAGATGTGCCGCCGATCGTGACGGGGATGGCGGTTAGTCCGCCGGGGTCGTCGGGGACCACCGGGACGCCGTAGAGCATCTCCACGGCGGGGTCGTCGATGAGGTACTGGGCCGAGATGATGACCATCGGGCCGACGGGGATCGCGCGCAGCTGGTAGTGCCAGCACTCACCCCGCTGCACGGCGGCCCCGCCCGGAGGCCTGCTCGGCGACGGTGTTCAGGTGCTCCAGCTCAGCCACGGCGAGGGCCTCGCCGTCATAGGGCTTGGGCGGGTAGTGCTGGTGGATGTTCTGGTGGATGAACTTCGACACCCAGGCGGAGACCGACAGCCCGTCGCGGCGGGCGGCCTGCTCGGCTAAGAACGCCGCGGTGGACTCCAGCGTCAAGGACATCTTCGTGGTGGCCATCCTCGGAGCGTATCTTTTGATCGCCTCTATTAACAGCCCCCGCGAGGGTGGCCATCGACTGACAACGCTGGCCACTGCCCGATCCGTGCGGCGATCACCTTGCCCTCAAGCTCCTCGGTGATCGCTCGGGAGATCTCCTTCCGGTCGGCCTCGGTCAACATCCTGCGCTGGCAGCCCGCCCGGTGCTCCTCATCGACGGTGTCGCCGACGATCTACATCAAGATTAATTGCTGCGCCGGTTGGGATCAAGATACGGTCGTGGTGGCGGGTCGTTGAGACCCGGAATCGGATCGCTAGCGACGGCACGAGGATGACATCAACATCCCGAATCGGATCACTCGCAACCGCACGGAGGTTGTCAACGGATGTTGCAATCGAGTTCTTCACCGTATCGTGACGGGCGCGGACCTGGCCGGTGGTGCTGCGGCTGCTGCGGGAAGATCACCACCGCGGTGCCACCGTGGGGGTGGCTGGGCTGGTACAGGCACACTACGGTCTTAGCGAGGTACGGCTGGCCACCCTGGCAGGGAGCTGGCGACGGTGACCGACGATCGCGACTACTTCGATCTTGTGCGTTTCGAGAGGGAACTCGCGAACCTGCTTCGCGCGCCCTGATCGC
>JBOHFU010001190.1:0-1146 GCA_050699675.1 Pseudonocardiaceae bacterium | reverse complement strand
TCGTGCCGTACCTGCGACGGTGCCAGCAGTCCGGAATCGACTTCACCACTATGGCCGACGTCGGTGACACGACCCGCGGGGCGTCGTCCTCGCGGTGAGCAGTGGCGTGTGGGTCGGCATGGCCACAACGTCGCTGCGGCACGCCGAGGGCTACGCGTTCAGCGAGATGACCGGCGTCCTACCGAGCCACCGTGGTCAAGGAATCTCCCTGGCCATGAAGCTCCTGGCCATCAGATTCGCCCGCTCCTCCGACATGCGGCGGCTTCGGACCCTCCATCACCCTCGCAACGCAGCCGCCATCAGCATGAACCGGCGGTTGGGGTTCGTCGACGACGACCCGCGGCCCTGATCATCCTGAAACCGCAGCGAGCCGCCCGCCTGGCAGACGACCAGTGAGCCCGATGACTCCCCGGGATCCACGGCTGAGGCCGTGAGGACGGTTACTGTAGTGCCCGGTCGTCGGCGGTGAAGTCGGTGTCCGGGTGTGCGGGCGGGTGCGCCAGATGCCAGCATACTGATCGCCTTACCGCCTCGGTCTGATTGCCGGGTTCCCAGCCCAGCACGCGGCGGGCCTTGTCGTTGGCCGCCAGCAGGTCCTGCGGAATGCGGCCGGTCATGATCAAATCCGGCGGCAGCACCTCGGTCGGAACTCCGACCAGTACCGCGTCGTGGTCGGCCGCCGCGAGGATCTGACCAATCCAGTCGCGCACCGTCGGCGTGGTCGACTCGCCGAGGTTAAACACCTCCCCGTGCGCCTCCGGAGTATTCGGGATGGCCAGCACCGCCCGGGCGACGTCGCCGACGTAGACCCGTGTCCAGCGCCAGGTGCCCTCGCCGACGGGGATGCGTCGTCGGCCGGCGCGTACTCGCCGCAGGATGAACTCCTCGCGTCGCTGTACGTCGCCTTCGCCGTAGACCATCCCCAGCCGCAGCACGGTGCCCCCGCGCTGAAGATACAGAGGTTCGACGTCGAGCTTGTCGTAGCGGTCCATGTCAATGCTGTAGCCATCAAGGCCGGGATCGGTGCCCTGGTGCGGGTAACGGCCCTCGCGCAGCGGGGCGTCCTCACCGAACGGGACGGCGATGCCGGCGCGGCCGGACATCACCAGCTCGTAGGCGCGGTACACGTCCATGCTGGACAGCATG
>JBOHFU010001189.1:0-1147 GCA_050699675.1 Pseudonocardiaceae bacterium | reverse complement strand
TCAGAGGTGGCAGGTAGCGTCGATCCCGTGTCCGACAATGGCGCCGCTCCCGTGCAGGCCCGCGGGTTGCGCAAGCGGTTCGGCACGGTCGAGGCGGTGCGCGGGATCGATGTCGAGGTCCGGCCGGCTGAGACATTCGGCTTCCTGGGTCCCAACGGTGCTGGGAAGTCCTCCACCATGCGCATGATCGCCTGCGTGTCCCCGCGCAGCGCCGGTGAGCTGCAGGTGCTCGGGATGGACCCGGACACTGAGGGGCCGAGGATTCGGGCCCGGCTCGGGGTGGTGCCGCAACAGGACAACTTGGATAACGAGCTGACGGTGCGGCAGAACCTGCATGTCTATGGGCGCTACTTCGGCCTGTCCCGTGCCGCAGTGCGGGCCAAAGCCGCCGAGTTGCTGGACTTCACCCAGCTCACCGACCGGGCTGCTGACCCCGTCGATCTGCTGTCCGGGGGTATGAAGCGGCGGCTGACCATCGCCCGGTCGCTGGTCAACGACCCGGAGCTGATGCTGCTCGACGAGCCGACCACCGGGCTGGACCCGCAGGCCCGGCACCTGCTCTGGGACCGGCTGTTCCGGCTCAAGCAGCAAGGCGTCACGCTGATCATCACGACGCACTACATGGACGAAGCCGAGCAGCTGTGCGACCGGCTGGTGGTGATGAACGGCGGGCTGATTGTCGCGGAAGGCTCGCCGGGTGAGCTGATCGCCCGGTACTCCACCCGTGAGGTGCTGGAGCTGCGGTTCCAACCTGGCGATCAGCTCAGCTGGCTCGATGCGGTGGACGGCCTGGCCGACCGGATCGAGAAGCTGCCCGACCGGCTGCTGCTCTACACCGTCGATGGCGAGGCCGCGTTGTCCGCTGCCCACCAGCGCGGCGTGCGACCGATGTCCAGCCTGGTGCGGCGATCCACCCTGGAGGACGTGTTCCTCCGCCTCACCGGGCGATCGCTGGTCGACTGATGACCGCGGTCGAGACTGTTCGTTACACCGGTCAGGTGCTGCCCGGGTGGCGGGCCGCGCTGCTCGTTGTCGAAGAGCGATGGCTCTGGTACCGGCGCAATTGGCGGGCCACGGCGATCTCAAGCTTGCTGCAGCCGCTGCTGTTCCTGGTGGCTTTCGGCGTCGGTTTCGGCGGATTGATCGA
>JBOHFU010001188.1:0-1150 GCA_050699675.1 Pseudonocardiaceae bacterium | reverse complement strand
TTCCCCGACCCTCTCGGAGATCCGGGCGTTGGCCGACGCGCTCCAGATCTCTGTGTCGGAGCTGACCAGGCTCCCTGTACCCGCACCTGCCAACGGGGAGACCGACAGCACTAAGGAGGCTGTGCGGCTTGCGCTCATGGCGGTTAACCACGGGTACCCCGGCGGTGTGGTGCTACCCGTGGAGACGTTGCGGGCGAGGGTGACGGCGATGGTCGGCGCGCTGTGCCGGTGCGAGGGGGAACGGGAGGTCGGCGCCGCCCTGCCTGCCCTGATCCAGGACCTGCACACCAGCATCGCCGCTGGCCGGGACGTGGCCGAACTGCTCAAGCTGTCGGCATGGCTGCACACCCAGGCCACTGTCCCGTGGTTGCGGCTCGCGGGTGATTCGTTGGACCTGCGCGAACAGGCCATCATGCTGGCTGGGCAGGCCGCCGGGGAGCATGGCACCCCGGCCCCGATAGGGCTCGTCGCCGCTGCCGGTGCCAGCGTGGCGCTGGAGGTCGGGGCGTTCGACCTGGCACAGGCCGGGCTGGACGTGGTGACCATGCCGACGAACACCCCGGAGACGATGCAGCTCGCGGGTTTCCTCGCGCTGCGCCGGTCAACGGTCGCCGCGGCTGACCGGCGCAGCGGTGACGTGGACGCTCCGCTTGAGTACGCGGCGGAGCTGGCCGCGCGCACCGGAGAGGGCAACGCCTACGGGCTCAGCTTCGGTCCGACCAATGTCGGCCAGTTCCGGGTACACGGGCTGGTAGAAATCGGGGACTACGAGCGGGCTGTGAGTATCGCCGAGGGCCTGAACCCGGACGCACAAGACCGGGCGCGCCAGGCTTACTACTGGATCGACTATGGCCTGGCGCTGGCCCGGCTGCGTGAACGCCACGACGACGCGGTGCGGGCGTTCCGTCGTGCCGAGGCGATCTCGCCGCATCGCGTGCTGCGTGACCCGATCGTCCGTGACGTGCTCGCCGTGCTGCTCAGGCACTCGCGCCGGGGCTCTCCGGCGGACCATGAGCTACGGGACATGGCCCGCCGGGCCGGTCTGCCCGTGTAGCCCACAGCCCAACGGGGATGTCTCTCCTGAGAGACAGATGCGGTGCCCCGTTTCCTTCGAGGTGTCTCGTCTGAGCGACAACCCGCTGTCATCGTC
>JBOHFU010001187.1:0-1152 GCA_050699675.1 Pseudonocardiaceae bacterium | reverse complement strand
GGGCGCGTAGCGCGTCGAGTTCGTCGGCGAGAACCCGGATGCCGTGCCAGCGGATGAACGCGCAGAGCAGGTCGACCTGGTCTGCGCTGGCGAGCTCGGCCCGCAGCTCCGCGCCCAGCGAAGGCTCGCCGCGGGTGTTCGTCAGCAATGCGACGTCCGACAGCGGCGTCGCTGGCCGCACCAGGCGGTGCACGCCGGGCGCCTCAGGGAGGGCTAGCGCGAGCAGTTGCTCCAGTGCCACCACGACGTCAGCATCGTCGGCGACCCGGGCCAGCAGGTCGTTGATCTTCTCCAGGCGCTGGTGATGCGGCTCATCCTGCAGTGCGCGGCGCACCGCGTCTGCGACATGTCGCGCCAGCACCTCTGGCGCCTCAGCCGGTTCGACCTCGCCGAATTGAGGTAACGCGGTGGGGACGGCACCCAGCGCGCGGTCCAGCGCGCGAGTGTGCAGCGACTCGTAAGCGCCTGCCGGGAGCCTCTCGTTCACGGCCGCAGCGTCGCACGGAGCAGCGGCACGTCGGTCACCGCGGTCTGACCAGCGATCACTCCGGCGGACTCGCCGGTGCCGGTCAGTGAGCCGGTCCATCCGTTCGGGCTGGTACAGCGTGGACGAGCTTGACTGGTTGGCGACACTTCCGGACACGGTGCCGCTGGCCAAGGCGCTGTTCCCGCTGACTTCGGCGATGCCGGACGCGCGCTCCGCGGCGTGGTCCCGTAGATCATTGAGGTCGGTCAGTCGAGGTGCATGAGGTAGGCTGCGAAGCTGGCTTGCCGATCGGGTCGTTCTGTCGGTCCTCGCTGCTTGAGTGCTCCTCATGCCACTGAAGGTGGGTGAGATGATCAAGCTGCTGGAGGCCGACGGATGGTACCTCGTCCGGTTTCGGGGCAGGCATCGACACTACCGCCAGCCGACCAAGCCGGGCACAGCCACAGTGGCCGGCAAGCCGAGTACGACGTTGCGGCCGACGACCGAGAAGAGCATTCTGAGGCAGGCTGGCATTGGGAGGACCCAGCAGTGAACGGATACGTCGTCGTCATCGAGGGTGACGAGGCTGGTGGTTTCAGCGCATGGAGCCCCGACCTCCTGGGCTGTGTTGCCGCCGCTGCCACCTACGAGGAATGCGTCGCCCTGATGCGTGAAGCGATCGCCGG
>JBOHFU010001186.1:0-1156 GCA_050699675.1 Pseudonocardiaceae bacterium | reverse complement strand
TGCTAGCCGAAGGACGCGGTCTGGTCTCCAGCCCGGACCGCAGACGCATCCTCGACGTGATGCGGCGGCTCCGCTTGCCCATCTGGCACCCGCTGTGCGAGTCAGGGCTGCTCAGGGAGGCATTGCACGACACCATCCGGCACCGCGACGGGCTGCAACGCATACCACTTCCGGTGGGCATCGGCGCGGCGTGCTTCGTCAACGACCTCACCGTCGCGGAGCTCTCCCGAGCCGCCGAAACCTTGTGCGAGCTGGGGCGGTCCAAAGATCTGAAGCTGGGCCGTGCGTGGGCATCGCGCCGAAGGACTCGAGTACACGACCATCGAAATGATGGAAACAAGGAGACAGCATGACTGACGAAATCATCGTTGCCAACGCCGACGGCGCGTCTGAGGTCCACGGTATGCACGGCGGCGCCAAGGTCGCCAAGTGGAAATGCCTCGCCCGCCGCCTGGGACTGAGCGGCACCTGGGAAGCTATCGAGCTGTCTTCCCTGCCACCCGGCGCCGTCTGCGGAGAGCACCGACACACCCGCACCGAAGAACTCTACTTCATCGTCTCTGGCGAAGGTGAGCTCTTGCTCAACGGTGTGCCGCACCGGGTCCGCCCCGGCCACCTCATTGCCAATGGACTCGGCACCAGGCACTGCTTCCGGAATCCGGGCAAGGAAGACCTGCACTGGCTCGTGATTGAAGTATTCAGCCCCGCCACCACCCAAGCACTGTCCGCAAACGTACCCACCAGGGAAGGTGTCGCATGACTACTGCCAAGATCTTCGACCTCGAGGCGCACAACCAGGTCGACCTGACCACCGTATTGACCGGCCCGCTGCGGGTAGCTCGGCTTGTTACGCTCACCCCCGGGCAGAGCGAAACCCTGACCGCCGAAGACCGCGAACACACCCTGTTCATACTCGAAGGGACCGGCACCGCACGGACGTCGACGGCCGTTGTGGCCCTCAGCCCTGGCACAGCGGTCACCATGCCCCTCGGTGGCGCGCTGGTCATGAGCGCCGGAGCACAGCCGATGCGGTACTTCCATGCCAGCCTGAGCGTTCCCGCAAGTCAGGAGCACCACCGATGATTGTCACAACGGTGGCGGAGACCGTTCGCACCCTGAGCAGCACCGGTGGGCAGAACCACAGCCGCTCACTGGC
>JBOHFU010001185.1:0-1158 GCA_050699675.1 Pseudonocardiaceae bacterium | reverse complement strand
TGGAACGCCAGGAAGCACACGACCGCGTCATCCGCTACACGTTGCACCCCTACGCCGCCGACGCGCCGCCCGGCCGCCGGTACAACGGACAGCAATGACCAACAACCGGCAACCGGGAAACAAGGGGCAACCCGACACCGAGGCACCCGCTCGGATGGGGTTCGGTATGTCCGGGCCCGGCGGCGATGCCGCCGGGCCCGAGGCGTCCGAAGAGGAAGAAGAGGCCGCCAGCGAGGAAGAGACGTTACCGCCGGACGCCCGGGTTGATCTCGCCAAGGAACGCGAAGCCACCGGTATCGATGAGGTCTTCGATTCCCTGGACGCCGACCTGGTCGGTCTCACCCCGGTCAAGACCAGGATCCGCGAGATCGCCGCGCTGCTGCTGGTCGATCGGGCCCGCGGCAAATTCGGCCTGTCCACTTCCACACCCAATCTGCACATGAGCTTCACCGGCAGCCCGGGTACTGGCAAGACCACTGTGGCCCTGCGGATGGCCGACATGTTGCACCGGCTGGGCTACCTGCGCCGGGGGCACCTGGTCTCGGTGACCCGCGACGACCTGGTCGGCCAGTACGTCGGGCACACCGCGCCCAAGACGAAGGAGGTCCTCAAGCGGGCGATGGGCGGCGTGCTGTTCATCGACGAGGCCTACTACCTGTACCGCTCGGACAACGAGCGCGACTACGGCCAGGAGTCCATCGAGATCCTGCTGCAGGTGATGGAGAACCACCGGGAGGACCTGGTGGTGATCCTCGCCGGCTACAAGGACCGGATGGACTCGTTCTTCCATTCCAACCCCGGGATGAGTTCCCGGATCGCGCACCACATCGATTTTCCCGACTACACCCTGGACGAGCTGGACGACATCGGAAAACTTCTGGTCCGCGCGGAGGGCTACACTCTCACCCCCGAGGGGCAGCGGACCTTCCGCGAGTACCTGGAGCACCGCAAGGCGCAGCCGCGCTTCGCCAACGGTCGCAGCGTGCGCAACGCGATCGAACGGGCCCGGCTGCGGCACGCCAGCCGGCTGATGACGACCGATCAAGAGGTAGGCAAAGACGAGCTCACCACGCTGACCCCGGATGATTTCCTCGGCAGCCGGGTCTTCACTGAGGCCAACACCGAAACGCCTACCGGCTGATCTCGATCACTGGTCTG
>JBOHFU010001184.1:0-1160 GCA_050699675.1 Pseudonocardiaceae bacterium | reverse complement strand
GCGGGCCGATGGGACAGAACTCGAGCTCAAGGTCGACCGGGCGCAGGACCGCGCCGAGCTGATGGAGCGCGCTCGGCGGTTCCTGGAGCCGGACGACGACAATGCCTAGCTACTACCCGGAGCCGTCGCGGTGCCGGCTACTGCTGCTGGGGACGAGCGACTACCAGTCGCACGACCTGCCTGACATCCCCGCGGTCCGGAAGAATCTCACGTCGCTGCGCGCGGCGTTGACTCACGGCCCGAGCGCCGTCTTCTCCCCCTCGCCCGACGTGTGTGTGGTGGGTCGCAACCCGCGCTCGGTCAACTCGTTCATGCGGGACCTAAGCGACGCGTGCGCCGCCGCCTCGGACGTGCTGTTCGTCTACTACGCCGGGCACGGCCTCCTCGACAGCCGGATGCGGCTCAACCTCGCCCTGCGCAGGACCGACCCGGGCCGGCCTGAGGGCAACTCGGTCCCGCTGCAGATGGTCAAGGAGCAGGTTGAGAGGGCCAGTGCGCGGGTGCGCGTCCTCGTGCTCGACTGCTGCTTCTCGGGTCAAGCGCTGGGCTGGCAGTCCGCGATCTCCGTCGACGACGAGGTAACGGCGGCAGCCGAAACGATCGTCGATACCGACGTCCGGGGAATGTACGTGCTCACCTCCACCGAGGCCACCGAGCCGGGTCGCTACGTCGTGGGCGAACCGCACACCGCGTTCACCGACGCTCTGCTCGCCGCCATCCGGGCCGACGGCACGGGGCGCGAGGTCCGGCTCGGCGAGTTGTTCGCGTCTACCCAGCAGACGCTGTAGCGCCGGCAGTTGCCGCTGCCCCGGTGCCGACAGGATGACACCAGCGGCGATCTTGTCATCCGGCGTGGCCGGGCGGTGAGCGGCGACGTCACGTCCGGCGTGGGAGCCGCGGCCGAGCCGGTCACCGGCCAGGGACGCGGCCGAGCGCTGCTTGCCGGGGGAGCTACGGTGGCGGCGGTCGTCGCCACCGTCCTGTTCAACGTAGGCCCGGTCAGCGAGACCCCGGTCGCGCCGGACACGGCACCGGTCGTGCCGTTCACCCCGGCCGGCGATACTGTCTTCTCCGACGACTTCTCCGACCCCACCCTCGACCCGGAGAAGTGGCTGGCGCCCGAGGCGTCGGGCATCGTGGGGCAGAGCGGCGGACAGCTG
>JBOHFU010001183.1:0-1162 GCA_050699675.1 Pseudonocardiaceae bacterium | reverse complement strand
CTGTTCTTTTGCACGTAATGAAACATCTTGGGGGTGTCGTCACCGGTGGTGTCGGTCCCCTCGGGACGGGTGTCGACATCAGGCAGCGTTTGGGTCGGCATGCTCACACGTCCATGATGCCGCACCAGGATTCGGCCGGGCACCGTGGAGCGGTCGCGATGTCAGACGCCGGCTGCGACCCTCTGGATAGCACGGCACGGAAGGATGGTGCGCGGTGGAGTTCGCCGAGGAGCTGACGGTGTCCCTGCGGATCAACGGGCATGTCCATGACCTGTGGCTGGAGTCCAGAGTGACGCTGGCCGACGCCCTGCACGAGCGACTAGGGCTCACGGGCACCAAGAAGGGCTGCGACCGGGGGGAATGTGGTGCCTGCACGGTGCATCTGAACGGCCGGCGCGTGCTGGCCTGCATGACACTGGCGGTGGCTACCGCCGGCGCCGAGATCACCACCGTGGAGGGGCTCGCCGACGGCGAGCGGCTGCATCCGGTGCAGCAGGCATTCCTGGACCACGACGCGTTCCAGTGCGGGTTTTGCACGCCCGGGCAGGTGATGTCCGCAGTGGCCTGCATCGCTGAGGGCCACGCCGGATCCGCCGGGGAGATCCGGGAGTGGATGAGCGGAAACCTGTGCCGGTGCGCGGCCTACCCCCAGATCGTCGCCGCAGTGGCCGAAGCCGCAGTGACCAGAGTCTCCGAGGGACTGCCATGAGGTCGGTCGGGTACGCAGTGGCGTCCACCCTAGACGCGGCGCTGGACGCCCTCCACGTTCCCGAGACGGCGGTGATCGCTGGGGGCACCGAGCTGGTGAACTGGCTCAAGGACGGCATCGCCACTCCGGCTCGGTTGGTCGACATCAGCCGGCTACCGCTGAACGAGGTGGCGACCAGCCCGACCGGGCTGCGGCTCGGTGCCTTGGCCCGGATGAGCGAGGTCGCCGCGCATCCCGCGGTGACTTCCGGCTACCCGGTGCTGGCGCAGGCGCTGCTGGCGAGCGCCTCCCCGCAACTGCGCAACATGGCCACCCTCGGCGGCAATCTGATGCAGCGCACCCGCTGCCCCTACTTCCGGGCTGAGGTCACGCTGCCGTGCAACAAGCGCCACCCAGGCTCCGGCTGCGCAGCGCAGCAGGGTGACACCCACGGGCAATCGATCTTCGGGTGGA
>JBOHFU010001182.1:0-1163 GCA_050699675.1 Pseudonocardiaceae bacterium | reverse complement strand
GGGCGGGGCTGGTCGGCACGGCGGGCGTGCCTGCTGCTGGGCCTGGACCCGGACCGGGCCGCCGGCTGGCGGATCCGCTCACGCTCGGGCCGGCTCGCGGACTTACCCTGCGGTGGCGGTGCGGTGCACGGGCTGCTCGACAGCGAACGCGCCGCGGTGGTGGAGCTGTTCGAGGCGTGGGCCGGGGTGGACCGCAGCCATCGCAAGCTCGCCGCCCGCGGCTCCCGGCTGGATCTGGTGCACGTGTCGGCGTCCACGATGCACCGGGTGCTGAACGCGGAAGGCCTTGTGCTGCAACGGCCTGCGGCCCGCGAGCCGGCGGTGCGGGCGCCGTGGCCGGAGTGGATCGTGTGGAAGCCGAACAGCGTCTGGTGCTACGACTTCTCCCACTTCACCCGGGCCGACCGGGTCGCGGTCGCGGTCATGGACGTGGTGTCCCGCCGCTGGTTATCCACGCTGGTCTCGCCCGAGGAGACCTCCACCCAGATCGAGGCCGCGTTCATCGCCGCCCTGGCCGAGGAGCAGCTGGCCGAGCGGATCGACGCCCGGCTGCTGGCCGCGCTGCGGGCCGGCCAGGCCAGCCCGGCCGAGCTGGACGGGCCCGAGGCCGACGGCGTGCCGGTGCTGATCGCGATGAGCGACAACGGGCCGCAGATGCGCTCACACAGCACGAAAGAGTTCATGGCCGCCTGCGCGATCATGCAACGCTTCGGCCGGCCCGGCACGCCGACCGACCAGGCCTGGATCGAGTCGCTGTTCGGGCACGTCAAGACCGAGTGGCCGCACCTGGAGAAGATCCGTGACCCGGGCGAACTCGCCCTCGAACTCGACCACACCCGACAGCAGTACAACACCGAGCGACTGCACGCCGGGATCGGCTACGTCACCCCCGACGACGAGCACCACGGTCGAGGCGAAGCCATCCGCCAAGCCCGCCGCGACGGCCTCGCCGCGGCACGACACGCACGCATCGAATACCGTCGAACCCAAACACGGGAACCATCATGATCGCGCGCCGATCCTGGCTGGGTATTTCGTCGACCGAACACCGGATTAAGTCAGAAACACCTCACCGGCCCGACAGGCGAGGCCGTGATCACCGTCGATGTCGAGGTCACACCGAGCCCACCGCAGCCGCCGCCACCGACCACGAAGCCCTCACC
>JBOHFU010001181.1:0-1165 GCA_050699675.1 Pseudonocardiaceae bacterium | reverse complement strand
AGGGACTCGAAGCCGTCCGCAAGCGCCCCGGCATGTACATCGGATCCACCGGCGAGCGCGGCCTGCATCAGCTGGTCTGGGAGGTGGTGGACAACGCCGTCGACGAAGCGATGGCGGGCTACGCGACCAGGGTCGAGGTCACCCTGCTCGCCGACGGCGGGGTACGGGTCTCCGACGACGGCCGGGGCATTCCGGTGGACATGCACCCGGTGGAGAAGCGACCCGCGCTGGAACTCGTGCTCACCACGCTGCATTCCGGCGGCAAGTTCGACGGCCAGTCCTACGCCGTCTCCGGTGGCCTGCACGGCGTCGGCGTCAGCGTGGTCAACGCGTTGGCCAGCGCGCTGGAGGTGGTGATCCACCGCGACGGGTTCGTCTGGCGGCAGCGTTACGAGGACTCCAAGCCGGCGCACTCGCTGCGCAAGGGCGAGCCGACCCGCAAGACCGGCACGACTCTGACCTACTGGGCCGACGGCCGGATCTTCGAGACCACCACGTACAACGCCGAGACGGTGGCGCGCCGGCTGCAGGAGATGGCCTTCCTCAACAAGGGCTTGACGATCGTGCTGCGCGATCAGCGCGTCAACGGCAGCAACGAGACCGAAGACGCCGAAGGCCGGACCGCGCAGGTCAAGGAGCGCACCTTCCACTACCCCGGCGGCCTCGAGGACTTCGTCAAACACCTGAACAACTCCAAGGATCCCATCCACCGCAAGGTGATCGGGTTCGAGGCGAAGGGCGACGGCCTCGAGGTCGAGGTCGCGATGCAGTGGAACGCCGGGTACACCGAGTCGGTCTACACCTTCGCCAACACGATCAACACCCACGAGGGTGGCACCCATGAGGAAGGCTTCCGAGCCGCACTGACCACGGTGGTCAACCGCTACGCGCGGGACAAGAAGCTGCTCAAGGAGAAGGACTCCGCACTCACCGGCGACGACGTGCGGGAGGGCCTCGCTGCGATCGTGTCGGTCAAGCTCAAGGAACCGCAGTTCGAAGGCCAGACCAAGACCAAGCTGGGCAACACCGAGGCCAAGTCGTTCGTGCAGCGCACCTGCAACGAGTGGTTGATCGACTGGCTGGAGCGCAACCCCACCGAGGCCAGGACGATCATCAACAAGGCGGTCTCGTCCTCGCAGGCCCGGATGGCCGCGCGGCGGGCTCG
>JBOHFU010001180.1:0-1167 GCA_050699675.1 Pseudonocardiaceae bacterium | reverse complement strand
AACACGAGAAGGAGGCGTTGATCATCGCCGAGGCCGGCCGCAAGGGCACGGTCACGGTGGCCACCAACATGGCTGGTCGCGGGACCGACATCATGCTGGGCGGCAATCCGGAGTTCCTCGCCGACACCGCGCTGCGGGCCCGCGGGCTGGACCCGGTGGAGACCCCGGAGGAGTACGAGGCCGCCTGGGAAGCCGCCGTGAACGAGTCCCGCAGCGAGGTCGAGGCTGAGGCCAGGGAGGTCGTCGCGGCCGGCGGGCTGTACGTGTTGGGCACCGAGCGGCACGAGTCACGGCGGATCGACAACCAGTTGCGTGGCCGCTCCGGGCGCCAGGGCGACCCCGGCGAGTCCCGGTTCTACCTCTCCTTGCGCGATGAGCTCATGGTGCGGTTCAACGGCCCGCTGGTCGAGTCCATCATGACCCGGTTGCGGATGGAGGATGACATCCCGATCGAGGCCAAGATGGTCAGCAGGGCGATCCAGTCCGCGCAGACCCAGGTTGAGCAGCAGAACTTCGAGATCCGCAAGAACGTCCTCAAGTACGACGAGGTCATGGATCTCCAGCGCAAGGTGATCTACGCTGAGCGGCGCCGGGTGCTCGAAGGCGAGGACCTGCGCGACCAGGTCGTGCACATGATGACGGATGTGATCACCGCCTACGTCAATGGCGCCACCGAGGACGGGTACGCCGAGGACTGGGATCTTGACAAGCTGTGGACGGCGCTGAAGACGCTGTACCCGGTCGGGATCAAGCATGAGGATCTCGGCGACGATGCTGGTGACCTGACCCGCGAGGTGTTATTGGCCGCCGTGCTCGACGACGCGCGGGCGGCCTACGCCCGCCGCGAGGCCGCACTCGAGGAGGCGGCAGGCGAGGGTGCGATGCGGGAGCTCGAGCGCCGCGTCGTGCTCTCGGTGCTGGACCGCAAGTGGCGTGAGCATCTGTATGAGATGGACTACCTCAAGGAGGGCATCGGGCTGCGTGCGCTGGCGCAGCGCGACCCGCTGGTGGAGTACAAGCGCGAAGGTTTCGAGATGTTCAGCGCGCTGCTCGAAGCGCTGAAGGAGGAGTCCGTCGGGTACCTGTTCAACGTGCAGGTCCAGGTCGCCGAGCCGGTTGCCGACGACGCTGCGCAAGCCCCCGCGCAGGCTCCGGCTACCCCGATCG
>JBOHFU010001179.1:0-1169 GCA_050699675.1 Pseudonocardiaceae bacterium | reverse complement strand
GAAGAAGATCCTGACGTTCGCGGACGCGCGCAAGGGCATGGATCTCTACTTCAGTCGGCCTCACAAGAAGGACAGTGTGGTCCATTTCTATGGTGGCGAGCCTCTGCTGCACCCGCAGTTCATCGACGACTGCCTCGGCTATATCAATTCCCGCTACTCGACCACGGTCCTCCCCAAGATCATAACCAACGGAACCTTGTACGGTCAGCGCGTGGTGGAGCTGCTGCGCAAGTACCACTTCGATCTCTCGGTCTCAATGGACGGTGATCGGAAAGCCCATGACGTCTTCCGCGTCGACCATTCGGGTCGAAGCACATTCGACAAGACGGTCCGCGGCATCCGCCAATTCCAGGAGATCGGCTACGACCCCAAAATGCTCATCACCGTCGGCGAGCACAACATCCGGCGGTTGCCCGAGGTCGTGGAAGCCGTCCTCGACCTCGGGCCGCATGCCATCGCGCTGAACTTCCCCCGTGAATTACCCAAGGCAAACAACAATCTCGGCGACGATGCCGGCGAGTCCAGATTCTGGGTCGACCAGTACGAGCTCTGCCTACATCTGTGCTACGAGCGGAACATCCCCGAGTTGTACTTCGCCGACATGCTGTTCGCCTACTTTTCGGGCCAACCGGTCCTGAGTCCCTGCGCTGCATGCGGGAAGCAGGTCAGCATCGGCCCGGGCGCCGAGGTCGGGCCCTGCCAAGCTTTCGTCGCGGCGGACCTTTTCACACAATCGATCGAGCTGTTCGGCACACCGGCAGGCAACGATCCATTCGTGCCCTGGCAGTCCGTGAGCAAGGCGTCCTCGCGCAAGTGCAGCCGTTGCCCAATCTCGGCGATTTGCGGCGGAGACTGCAGCTTCGATCGCTACAACCGCACCGGCTCGCTACACGAGCCGCTGCCGTTCCACTGCGATCTTCGCCTGCGCATGGCTGAACTCCTCGGCACGCGCCTCGTATCGGGAAAGGCGTTGGGCTTCGCTGCCGGAGCCAAGCGCTAGGGCGGGGGGCCACTGCGTGGCAGCCGAGCGCACTGGAAGGACGAGAGTGAATCAGCAGGCAGCGGTAGACCGATCGTGGCGGCAGCTGCTGGGACGCAAAGGCCCAGGTCCGTATGCTGTTGTGGACGGTCGCGTGCTCACCGATGGGATTGAGATAATAGCTGTCCAT
>JBOHFU010001178.1:0-1174 GCA_050699675.1 Pseudonocardiaceae bacterium | reverse complement strand
GTGGTGGCCTGGACTACCGGCAGTAGCGGTATCACGACGGCGAGTAGCGCGCCGAGCAGACCGAGCGCTGCGGCTGCGATCCGCCACCGAGGGCAGGCGCGGTCGTTACCTCTGTGGCGGCCGGGGGAATGCTCAGTGACCTCGTCGCCAGTGCCGGACGGGCGGCGCGAGGTCTCGGTGTGCCCGGGGGTCAGCACGCGGAGGAGGCTAGTCCAAAGGGACCAGCGCCTTGGCACCCGTCCCGGACCCCGATCTCAGTGCCGATAGAAGCGCTCCGCCCGGCCCTGGCGGAGCAGCCGCAGCCACTGCAGAAAGGCCCGCGGGTCGCGTTTGGTGCCCAGGAAGTACAGCCCGAACCGGAACACCTCCAGCATTCCGATCCAGCGCATCCCCGGCTGGGAAAGCAGGTAGCCGCGATTGCGGTAGGTGTAGTACCGCTTGACGTCGTCGCTGGGGTCCTGGGCGTGGAAGTGCCCGCGGAGCATCGGTTTGAATTCCGCCGAGCCGTCGGGGTGGGCGTAGGCGGCCTTCAATGTCGTGCCGAACCGCAGCCCGGCGCGGACCACCCGGCGGTGCACCTCCACCTCATCGCCCCGGACGAACAGCCGGTAGTCCGGGACGCCGACGACGTCGAGCGCGTCGGCGCTGAACAGCGCGCCGTTGAAGAAGCTCGCGATACCGGGCAGGAAGTCGGTTCCCAGCTCGCTGCGGTGCCGTTTCCAGGTCAGGCCCCGGCGCAGCGGGAACGCCAGCCGCTCCGGGTCGTCGATGTTCACCACCACCGGGGAGATCACCGCGAGGTTCTTGCGCCGGGCCTCCTCGAGCAGGGTCTGTAGCACCCGGACGTCCGCGGGACGCCCGTCGTCGTCAGCCAGCCACACCCAGTCCGCGCCCAGCGCTAGGGCGTGCAGGATGCCCAGCGCGAACCCGCCCGCACCCCCGAGGTTGCGCAGCGAGGGCAGGTAGGTGGACGGGATCGGGCAGTCCTCGACGACCTCCAAGGCCGGATCATCCGGCCCGTTATCCACCACCACCAGGTGATCGGGCACCCGGGTCTGCTCGCCGATCACGGCCAGCGACTTGGCCAGCAGATCCCGCCGATGCCGCGTCACCACCACGGCGATCACCGTGCTCATCGGGCGACCACCGCATTCAGCGGGCTCAGCGTGGTAAA
>JBOHFU010001177.1:0-1175 GCA_050699675.1 Pseudonocardiaceae bacterium | reverse complement strand
CCTGACCATCCCTCTGTGGGTCACCGACGCGGGCGGCGGAATCCGGGTAGCGGGGACAGCAGCAGGTTCAGCACCTTCCGGGCGTCGGCGCGGCGCTCTCTGTCAGAGGAAACGAGTGCGACCAGAACGGCGGCGAGCACGCCGGTCAGGTAGAGCGCCCCGAGCGCCTCAGCCAGCACGATCGATACCCCGCACATGTGTCGCTCCGTGACGACGCCGGGGCGGCGGCACGGCTGACCGCTCACGCAACTATGAGTGGTTGAAGCGTGCGGCGGGCAACCTCCAGGCCGTGGCTCACCCGTTTTTCGGTGCCGCTCCAGACCGGGTCCTCGTGCTCGATGGCGACCGCACCGTCATAGCCCCCCTCGTAGAGCGCGTCGGTGACACCACGCCAGTCGACGTCACCGAGGCCAGGCACGCGGTAGCGCCACCAGCCGGAGTCCCACGGGTTGGTCCGGTCCACGACCTGACCGAAGACGCCGTACCGGTTCCGGTTGTCCGGGTTGACTTCGGTGTCTTTGGCCTGGACGTGCAGCACCCGATCGACGTACTGGCGTAGTACCCGAACGGGGTCGATGCCCAACCACACCAGATGCGACGGGTCGTAGTTGAGGTACAGGCCGAGGGAGAACATCCACTCCCACAGCTCTGGCGAGTAGGCAAGGTTGCCGGGGTAGCCGTCGGGGTGCCAGCCACCCATGGGGCAGTTCTCCACGACGAGCTTCACACCGCGTTCGCCGGCGAACTCGACCAGCGGGGGGAGCTCACGCTGGGCCAGCGCCTGGTTCTCGGCAACGGTCCGGCTCGGGTCGCGGCCTACGAACGTGCCGACGCAAGGCACCTCGAGAAGTGCGGCGGCGCTGATGCAAGCACGCAGGTGCTGGTGGATGTGAGCCCGCTGATCCTGGTCTGGATGCAGGTTGTTGTCGTAGTAGCTGACCGCGGAGAGGGTGAGTTCGTGCTCGGCGGACAGCGCCAGCACCGCGGCGGCCTGATCCGGACCGAAGTCTTGGACGTCGAGATGGCTGGCAATGTGGTCGCGGGACTGACCCGTAGGCCACGCGGCTACCTCCAGCGCGGAGAAACCGGTGTGCGCCGCCCACGCCGCGATCGATCTGAGGTCCTGGCAGGGCAGGCATGCGGTGAAGAAACCAAGCTTCACGACGATCACCTCT
>JBOHFU010001176.1:0-1176 GCA_050699675.1 Pseudonocardiaceae bacterium | reverse complement strand
TGCGATGCGGGTGATCACGAGTGGGGAGTCTGCCGGGGTGAGGGCCTGGGCCTGCAGGCGGGTCAGTGTCTGCCGGTACTCGTCGATCTCGGCGGGTTCTTCGTAGTACACACCCTTGAGCCTGTTCTGGACAAACACCGTTCCGGGATCACCGGGCAGCTCCAGCGGGAAGTCCAGCACGGTGAATGTGCCGTCCAGGCCCGCGTGCGCACCACGGGCCAGCGGCAGCACCTGGAGCTCGACGTTGGGTCGCTTGGCCAGCTGTACGAGGTGGCGCAGTTGGGCGCGCATGATCTCCGGGCCGCCGACCGGCCGGCGCAGCGCTGCCTCGTCGAGCACGGACCAGACCTGCAGCGGGTCGGGCTCGCGGTCGAGCACGGTCTGGCGTTCCATGCGCAGGTCGACTCGGCGCTGCACTTCGGCGTCGGACAGGCTCGGGTGCCCAGCGCGGATCAGGGCGGCGGCGTACTCGGGTGTCTGGAACAGGCCACGGATGACGAGGGCGTCGTAGGACGCGACCACTCTCGCCCATGCCTCCAGGCCGAGGTAGAGGTCGAACCACGCCGGCTCGGCACCACAGAACGCGGGTGCCTTCCACCAGTCCTTGCCCTTCTTCGCGGCCCGTAACAGCTCACGGAAGAACGGCCAGCGTTCGCCGAGGCCGTAGAAGACCAGCAGTTTCTCGCACTCCGCCGCGTTGGGAAGGTTGCGGCCGGTCTCCAGGTGCGAGACGTGGCTCAGGGTGCAGTCGAGGTGGTCGACGACGTCCTGACGGCTCTTGCCGGCCTGCTCACGTGCTCGTTTGAGCGCGAAGGTGATCCATCGTTTCGGTGCCGTGGTGGCGTTCGCTGTCCTCACGGTGGTGCCTTCCCGGGTGTGGCGGTGGGTGAGCGTGACGCATCAATCACGACACCAGCGTTCCACTCGATCAGGGTAAATACAAAGTTGCAAGTGACGATGTAACTTGTAACAGGTATCTGGGGTTTACCCGCGGGTTCCACACCGTAGTCCGCCAGGGACAGCGCTCGGCTGCCTCCCCCTCAGCCGTCGAGCGCTGTCCCTGGCGCCCGAGCAGGCGGTGGCCCGGCCGGTCTCCCGCCCAGCCGGGCCACCGCCCACCAACCCAAGACTCGAGGGTCGAGATGCCCGGAACATGCAACGCCGCATGCGCGATCG
>JBOHFU010001175.1:0-1177 GCA_050699675.1 Pseudonocardiaceae bacterium | reverse complement strand
CTTCGTCGTCACCCACAGGCCGGCCGCGAGCTCGGACCCGGTATTCACATTCGTCACCGACGGGATCGAGCCGGCCCTCGCGAAGGCCCAGGAGGTCGCCGCCGACAAGCGGATCGGGCTCATGGGCGCCAACATCGACCAGCAATTCCTCGCCGCGGGGCTCGTGGACGAGATCAGTATCCACCTGGTCGATGTCCTGCTCGGAGGGGGCCGTCGGCTGTTCGACCAGCTCCCGGAGCGAATCGAGCTGGAACAGACCGGGCTCAGCCAGACCGACGGCGTGACGCATCTCGAGTACCGCGTCCTCCGGTAGCGCCGCCGCCGCGGTGTGCTCAGTCGAAGGCGAACACTGGTGGGAGGACGACCACGACCGTGGCGGCCCACAGGGCGAAGACGGGCAGGTAGGTGGTCTGCCAGCGCTCGAGCCGGTGGAGCCTGCCGCGGCCTGTGAGAAATCGGGCGGAGAGCCAGGCGGCCCCGGCCAGGTTCACGAGTAGGACGAGGTTGAGTCCGAGCGCTGCCGTTCGGTTCGGGGTGAACCCGAGCTCGCCGATCCGAGCGACCATCGCAGCAAGCACCATCACGTCGAGCACGAGGGCGCTGACGACCGCGACCAACTGGATGCGGTCCATCCAGTCCGGCGACGTGGACGGGTCGCGCGCGGACATGCCGTACAGGACGAGCCCGAGGACGACGAGCAGCAGGGCGTCGAAGACGACGAGGAGATCGCGATCGAACGCGCCGCCAAGCGCGGTCGCCGCGTAGACGACGGCGGCGCAGGCCAACATCACCGCGAAGAGCGGCGTGAAGAGCATCGTGAGCACAGGCGCCATGTTCTCCACGACCCGCTGCTTCGACTCGACGAGCCACGCGGCCACGATCACCGCACCCGCCGCTCCCGAGGGCAGCACCCACTCAGCGATGCGATCGACGTCGACCCCCGCGGGTTCGAGGATGCCCACCGTCAGTCCCATGAGCACACCACCCCCGAGCGCGATCAGAACGTAGTAGATGAGCCACTCGCCGGTGAAGCGGACGAAGTCCATCCGCCGCTCGTGCGATCGCAGGGTGCCGCCCATGTACGGGTAGGCGACCGCGAACCACAGCACGACGGGCAGGTGGAGCGCGACGAGGGCGTCAGTGGCCGAGCCCTCACCGTATGGGTAGAGGTTGACCA
>JBOHFU010001174.1:0-1178 GCA_050699675.1 Pseudonocardiaceae bacterium | reverse complement strand
ATCGACCATTGGAAGGCCGCCGGCTTGGACCTCTCGCCAATCCTGCACGTCCCCCGGAACACCGAGGACACCCCGCGGCACCGAACTGTGGAGCAGGACCACGGGCTGGACAAGGCGCTGGACAACACCCTCATCGCACTGGCCGAGGGCGCGCTGGCCGATGGCTCCCCGGTGCACCTCGACCTGCCGGTGCGCAACGTCAACCGCACCGTGGGCACCATGCTCGGCTCCCAGCTGACCCGCCGCTGGGCTGGCGCCGGGCTGCCCGATAACACCATCGACATCACCCTGACCGGATCGGCCGGGCAGTCTTTCGGGGCGTTCCTGCCGCGCGGGATCACCCTGCGGCTGATCGGCGACGCCAACGACTACGTCGGCAAGGGACTGTCCGGCGGGCGGATCACCGTCCGCCCGCACCCCGACGCACAGTTCACCGCGGAGCACAACATCATCGCCGGCAACGTGATCCTCTACGGCGCCACGTCTGGGGAGATGTTCCTGCGCGGGGTGGTCGGGGAACGCTTCTGCGTGCGCAACTCTGGTGCGCTGGCCGTCGTCGAGGGCGTGGGTGATCACGGTTGCGAGTACATGACCGGTGGCCGGGTGGTGGTGCTCGGGCCGACCGGGCGCAACTTCGCGGCCGGGATGTCCGGCGGCGTCGCCTACGTGCTCGACCTGGTCGTCGGCCGGGTCAATCAAGAGATGGTCGACCTGGACCCGCTGGATGACGAGGACCGCTCGTTCCTGGCCGATGCGGTGGCACGGCATCACGCCGAGACCGGGTCTGCGGTGGCGCATGCCCTGCTGTCGGACTGGGACACCGCGGTGGATCGGTTCGGCAAGGTCATGCCCAAGGACTTCAAGCGGGTGTTGGTTGCCCAGGCGGCGGCGCAGCGGGACGGCCGGGACGTCAATGAGGCGATCATGGAAGCCGCCCATGGCTAGGGCTCATGTGAACCGCTCTCCGGTTCCCGAACTCAACAGCAGAGCTGTTCCGGCCGTGGCTAAGAGCTCTCCTGTTGAGTTCGGGAGGCTCACAGCGCCCGAGATAGCGCGAGGCCGCGGTGGCTGACCCGAAGGGTTTTCTCACCACGGGGCGGCGGAACCCGCCTCGGCGTCCGGTGGAGCTGCGGTTGCGCGACTGGCGGGAGGTCTATGAGGACTTCGGCCGCGAGGCG
>JBOHFU010001173.1:0-1181 GCA_050699675.1 Pseudonocardiaceae bacterium | reverse complement strand
CGTTCCCGAGGCCGACGTCGTCATCTCCACCCTGCCGCCCGGCGCCGCCGACGTGATGAGCTGTCAGCGGTGGCCTACCAGGCCGGTGGTGCTCGACGTCGTCTACACACCGTGGCCCACGCCGTTGGCCGCGTCTGCCCTCGCTGCAGGCTGCTCTGTCGTCAGCGGTCTAGCGGTGCTGCTGCATCAAGCGGCCGCACAGGTTGAGCTTATGACGGGCCGCTGCGCGCCGGTCGCCCCGATGCGTGACGCGCTGGACGCCGCCGTTCGGTCCCGCTCGGTCTCGGGCTAGCTGACCTTCCGCGCACAGGTCGTCTCACAGCGTAACCGCGACGTCGTTAGACTAGTTGTGCCGGTGTGGCCGACTCGTTTGTTCACCTGCATGTGCACACCGAGTACTCGATGCTCGACGGTGCGGCCAAGATCAGCCCGCTGTTCGCCGAGGTTGAGCGGCTGGGGATGCCCGCGGTGGCGATGACCGACCACGGCAACATGTACGGGTCTGCTGAATTCTTCCGCCGGTCGAAGAAGTGTGGCGTCAAGCCGATCATCGGCATCGAAGCCTACCTCGCGCCGGGCAGCCGCTATCACAAGAAGCCGATCTTCTGGGGGCAGGCCAACCAGCGCGGCAGCGACGAGTTCGGTGAGGGCGGCGACGTATCCGGCGGTGGCGCCTACACGCACATGACGATGCTCGCGGCCGACGCGGCAGGCCTACGCAACCTGTTCAAGCTGTCCAGCTTCGCCTCATTCGACGGCTTTTACCGCAAGCCCCGCATGGACCGGGACCTGATCGCCGAGCATGCCCAGGGAATCATCGCCACGACCGGCTGCCCCTCGGGAGAGGTGCAGACCCGGCTGCGGCTCGGCCAGCGCGCCGAAGCGATCCAGGCTGCATCGGACTACCGGGACATCTTCGGCCCGGACAACTTCTTCCTCGAACTCATGGACCACGGTCTACCCATCGAGCGATCCGTGCGTGAGGGCCTGCTGGAGATCGGCCGGGCGCTCGATCTGAGGCCATTAGCCACCAACGACAGCCACTACGTCACCCAGGACCAGGCCGATGCACACGCTGTGTTGTTATGCGTGCAGTCGGGCAAGACACTCGACGATCCGAACCGGTTCAAGTTCGACGGCGACGGCTACTACCTCAAGTCAGCCGCCGAGATGCGCGCCTA
>JBOHFU010001172.1:0-1183 GCA_050699675.1 Pseudonocardiaceae bacterium | reverse complement strand
ACTCGGCGTCAGCAACCCGGGACGGGTGCGAGACCCACCGCACCGGGAGTGTGAGAAGCAGGCCGCCCAGCCCACGCCGCGCCTCCGCTTTCGCGAACCGCTGATGCTCGGGTGACAGGTGATCAGGAAGACGGAATCCAGTCGGACGCCGGTAGTAGATAGCCCGGATTTCGTCCAGACGCACATACTTCCCCGCTAGGCTCAGTGAGCCTCGCCACTCGGGGTGACCCGCCAAAGATGCCACCAACATGACATCTAACGGGAAGTCGCCGACATCAGCCCGCACGACAGCGACCCCGCGACGCTCCAACTCAGTCACCACACCGCCAGCGGTTCCGTCGCTGGGGCGGGTCAACACGAGAACCGTCATGGTAGGTCAGTCGACTTCCACTTCGCGCTGTACGGCGTCTGGGATAGTGTAGACCTTGCCATCGTCGGAGCGCTCGGTATCCTCAGTCTCAGTCACCGTTGTATAGGTCTTGCCATGCTTGCCTGCGCGAACCGGATGTATGGCAAATCGGAAACCAAGAGGAATCGCCGCTACCGAAGATCCAGTGGCAGGCAACAACGGGAACTTGTCCTCTACATCAACCAGTGGATCGGACGGTTCAATCGCCCGACTTAACATCATCCTCCCTCCCACGATCAACGTCCATGACTGGGTTGTGACAATATCGTGCCGGGCGTGATGTCGGCGAGGCTGTGCACCGGATGGTGATAGGGCATCATGCAGCTCACCCGGACCGGGCGACGGGTCCTCGGATGGGTCGGCGGAGGGGCAGAGTCATGGACTGCTCGCGAGACGAGCAGCGCTCACCGCATAGAGATCCCATCAGACACCGCGTCGAACACTCGTGCTATGGGTAGTGCGGCTACTGGTGGGGCGCGTGTCGGCTGCAGATGCTGCCCGAGTTGCTGACTCAGGCCACCACGTACGCGCATGATGCGGCCAGTCCGCAGGGGTGGGCGTTGCTGGCCGACGTGTACAGCGTCACGTAACGGCTGGCTGCGCAGCATCGGTGGATGGACCTTGGTCGCGGTCGCCCCCATTCCGGCAGGCCTGGGCCGCGGGCCAGCAGCCCAACCCTGTGGGCCGCCTCGCCCGTTGAGCCCGCCAGCCTGCCCGTCCGTTCACCCGGTGCGCACCTGCATCCCCTGCTCCGCCCTCCGCTATTGGCCGACC
>JBOHFU010001171.1:0-1183 GCA_050699675.1 Pseudonocardiaceae bacterium | reverse complement strand
GGGTGGGTCGTCCGGGAATCATGCTCTTGAGCACCGGCCCCAGCCGGCTGAACAGGTCCGGCACCCCGATCAGATCGCTGAGGATGTAGTAACCATCCATGCGGATCACTGGCAAGAACTGCGTCGCAGTCTCGACGTGCAACAATACGATGGTCACCAACACCCACGGTGACCCCGTGTAGAGGTAGGCCACGCTCATCCCGGCGATGAACACCGCGTTGAAATACACCCCGCCCAGGTCGGTGCGTAGCCGACCACGGCGGGACAGCCGGTAGGAGTCGGTGACCGTGCTGTACAGCGCCGGCCACACCAGATATAACCCGAACCCCATCTTCCCTGGCCGAGCACCCCCATACCGGCACGCGCTGACATGCCCGAACTCGTGAAACGCCGCCGACACCAGAACCACCGCCAACACCAGCAGCGTCAACGCCGGCTGATACACCAACGCCAGCGCACTGGGCACGATCCGCCCCAGACCACCCTGGGCGATGATCGCCACGTCCAAGGCCACGAACGCCGCCAACCCGGCCAGAATCACCGGCGGCCAGAACATCGGTCCGAAAACCCCCGCGATGCGCCACACTACCCGCTCGGGCACCACCCCCACCCGGAACTTCAGCGCCAGCAGCGGATCCGACTTCATCTTCATCGTCGGCGCCGCCCCTGCGTCCGCGCCGGGATCCGCCGCCATGATCCCCACCGGCCGCAACCGATTCTCAATCAGATAGGACACCTGCTCAGCCTGCACCACCCGACCGAACTCGGCAGTCAGCAGCGCCGCCACCTGACCAAGATCACGCCGACCATCCAAACTGGATGCCAGCAGATACAACAACCGAGGCAGCTGAATAACCTGACCATCAACCCGACGAAGAATATACCGAGGCTCCTGAAAACCAGACCCCTGATACTCCCCGATCAGCTCAGTCCCCTCCGCCAACCGCGGCACCACACCCACCACAGCATCGGCATCACTGCCCGACCCCACCATACGCTCGGTATCGATGACGCCCTCCCCGACTCGAAACCCCACTCTGCCGCACTCTGCCGCGAAAACCGCAGCCGCGAAACCGCAGCCGCAAAAACCGCAGCCGAATCGAAAACCGCACCGAAAGACATCACGAGTGGCATTGCCCAACGCCGCGCCACTACATGCTACCGACGCCCAACGCCACGCGGC
>JBOHFU010001170.1:0-1185 GCA_050699675.1 Pseudonocardiaceae bacterium | reverse complement strand
TCGACCATCGCCTACTGCCGGATCGGCGAGCGCTCCAGCCACACCTGGTTCGTGCTGCACGAGTTGCTGGGCCAGTCCGACGTCAAGAACTACGACGGCTCGTGGACCGAGTACGGCTCACTGGTCGGCGCACCGATCGAGCTGGGTAGCTGAGCCGTCATGTGCGGAGCACCTGATCAGGGCCAGGATCTGCCGCCGGGGACGGATCTGAGCAAGCACACCGTGCTGGCCGGCACGGTGCGTTCGGGTGGCGAACCCGCACAGGGCGCGTTCGTGCGGCTGCTCGACGGCACCGGGGAGTTCACCGCCGAGGTGGTGTCCTCGGCCTCCGGGGCTTTCCGGTTCTTCGCCGGCCCGGGTAGCTGGACCGTCCGGGCACTGCACCGATACGGCAACGGCGAGGCGGCCGTGACCGCCGATGGGCCAGGCCTGTTCACCGTCGCGGTCGCCCTGTCCTGACCGGGTTGGTGGCTCTTCAAGGACCACCAACCCCCGCTCGGGACGTCTCGAACGACAGCCAACCCCCGCCGGCGAGCCGGCGGGGGTTGGCTGTCGTTATGAGCAGCGTCCCGGGGGGTTGGTGGTCCTTGAAGAGCCACCAACCCGCTCGGCGACCAGGGCCGCTGGCAGCGCTACCTCGAGGGCCGCCATCAGCTGGTCGGCGGTCGGGGCACGTTGCGGGTCGAGCAGCCACTGCACCTGCAGGCCGTCGTACACCGCGATGAGGAACGAGGCGACGTGCCGCGCGGTGGGATCGGGCAGCCCGCCGACCGAGGCGCGCACCATCTCGGCCACCGTGGTACGCAGCCGCTCATAGCAGTCGGCCAGCGCAACCCGCAGCTCCGGCACCCGCTCGGCCTGCGCCAGCGCCTCGATGAAGGCTACCTGCAGCGGGCGGTACTGCTCGAAGGTGCTCACCAGCGCCTCCCAGGAGGCCCGGACCCGCTGCAGCGGGGTGGCACCGGGATCGGCGAAGACGACGCGGGCGATCTGCTCGATGTACTCGTCGAAGCACTGCCGCATCGCACCGTTGAGCAGCGCCTCCTTGGACCCGAAGTGGTAGCCGATCGAGGCGAGGTTGGTGCCCGACGCTGCCACCAGGTCCCGTGCCGTGGTGCGCGCGTAGCCCCGCTCCAGCAGGCAGCGCCGAGCGCCGTCGAGCAGCGCCTCCCGGTGTCCCATGAC
>JBOHFU010001169.1:0-1185 GCA_050699675.1 Pseudonocardiaceae bacterium | reverse complement strand
TGCGGGCCGCGAGTACGAGGGCGTCCGGGGTGTCGGTCTCGTCCGGTCCCTCGTCCGACCCGAGCAGGCCGGCGAGCTCGCGAAAGCCGGTCGGCGGGTCGCCGTGCCGGACATGGAACCCGGCCCGCTCGATGATCAGCGCGTCTCGGACGTCCGGTGACTCGGCATAGGCATCGACGCAGGTGGTGTAGACGTCGGTCCCGTCGGAGATCCGGTCCAGCCCGGCGAGGTGACCGGTGAGGTTGTTCAGTGAGGTGACGAGATGCTGTAGGTAGGCGGTGGGGTCGGTCTCGGTGAGCACGCGGAAGGTGTCGACGGCTTCCGCGCCGGGAGCCAGTGCCGGCTCGCGCTGTCCTATCGCGGACAGGTAGACGGCGTGGTCGTTCAGCGCCATCGCGAGGAAGGGCAGGTAGGTCGTGGGGTTGGCCTCGGTCAGCACCCGGTAGATGCTGACGGCCTGCCGGGCGGGGGCCAGGGCGGTTTCGTGCTCTCCGAGCTCGGCTAGCTTGGTGGCGAGCTGGTGCACCGACATCGCGAGCTCGGGCAGGTAGACCTCAGGTGTGTCCTTGACCAGCCGGTACAGAGCGTCGACCCCGTACGTCCCGGCTACTGAGGCGTGCCGCGTCAGGTGACGTCGCAGGTACGGGCTGCGCGGGTCCGGTTCGCCGTACGCCGGGGGCTTCGACTCGGGCAGCGCCACCAACGCCTCGGCCAGCGCCTGGGCCGCCGGGCTACCGGGAACCGGCAGCTCCGACCCGAGGAGATGCTCGGTGAGCTCCTGGTGGCACAGCCGGTAGATCGCTTCGCCGTTCTGCTCGTCCTCGACGACGTAACACCCGTAGCGTTGGAGGACCCAGTCCAGGTCGGCGGCCCGGTACTCGACATCGTCGGAGCTCAGCGCGGTGGCCGCGGCCTCCCACACGACCCGGGGCATGCCCCGGCCCAGGCTCCAGGCGAGTGCGTGCAACAGGTCTCGAGCGGCACCGGGAATCCCGGCGCCATCGCGGACCCGGGTCACACCGGCCGAGAGGTCGCGGTCCAACGCCCCGCCGACCGTTGTTGCGAGCTGGTGCTGCCAGCCCTGCGCGGACACGTCGATGACGCGCCGCAGAATCTGGGTGGTCATGATCCGGGCGTAGAGGAACCCGCCGAACTCGGTGGCCCGGCTCGCCAGGGCTGGCGCGA
>JBOHFU010001168.1:0-1185 GCA_050699675.1 Pseudonocardiaceae bacterium | reverse complement strand
GGGCCAATACCTGAGCAGAAAACCGTCCTCTGACAGTTCCCGCTGGACGGCCTCGACGGTGCCGATCACCCGTTCGTCACGCCACGGCAGGAACCCCACCCGGGGGATCAGCAGCAGCGCCGCGTCCAGCCCCTCCGAGCCGTAGAACTGGGTGAAGGTGCCGCGTGTCGAGTCGTACCCGCGGTCGCAGACATCGTCGTGGATGCGCTCCCGCAGCTCCCGCCAGCGGTGCACGGGGCCCGCCAGCCCGAAGTGTTCGACTGCCCGCAGCGCACGGTCGACGCCCACCCAGGCCATGACCTTGGAATGCACGAACGGTCGACGATCGCCCCGGACCTCCCACAGGCTGTTGTCCGGGTCGTCCCAGTGACCCTCGAGGAAGTCCAGCAGCGCCCGCTGCAGGTCCCACGCGTCCTCCGACGGGGCCAGGCCCGCCTCGCGGGCCAGATGCAGCCCGTCGAGGACCTCCCCCCACACGTCGAGCTGGTACTGCTCGGCGGCGGCGTTGCCGACCCGGACCGGCGTCGAGCCCTCGTAGCCACGCAGCCAGTCCAGGGTGTACTCCGGGATCCGGCGGGTGCCGTCCAGCCCGTACATGATCCGCAGGTCGGACGGGTCACCGGCCACCGCGCGCAACAGCCACTCCCGCCAGGCCTTCGCCTCGTCGACGTATCCGGTGCCCAGCAGCGCCTGCAGGGTGAAGGTGGCGTCGCGCAGCCAGCAGTAGCGGTAGTCCCAATTGCGGGAGCCACCCAGCTGCTCGGGCAACGACGTGGTCGCCGCCGCTACGATGCCACCGGTCGGGGCGTAGGTGAGCGCCTTGAGCGTGACCAGCGAGCGGCGGACCGGTTGCGCCCACTCGCCGCGGTAGTTGCAGCGTCCGATCCAGTCCGCCCAGAACCACTCGGTGCCCTCCAGGGCCTGCCGGCCGTCGACCGGCTTCGGAGCCGGCAGGTGGGACGCGGTGCGGGTCAGCACGAACGGCACCTGCTGCCCCGCCTCAACCTCGAAACGGGCGCTCGCCCGGCCGTCCCGGTGCTCGACGGCGACCGCGCTGTCCAACCAGGCCGCATCGGGTCCCGCAATCGCCGACCACTGACCGTCGACGTGGCGGACCCACGGCGAGACGGCGCCGTAGTCGAAGCGCAGCACCAGCTCCATCACCATCGGGACTCGCCCTGACCG
>JBOHFU010001167.1:0-1187 GCA_050699675.1 Pseudonocardiaceae bacterium | reverse complement strand
TGTGGCCATGCCGACCCACACGCCACTGCTCACCGCGAGGACGACGCCCCGCGGGTCGTGTCACCGACGTCGGCCATAGTGGTGAAGTCGATTCCGGACTGCTGGCACCGTCGCAGGTACGGCACGAACTGTGCATCGTCGAACGCCTCCAGATCGAGCTGGAGCCGCACCCACTCCACGGTCAGTACCGGAGCTGTAGCCACTGCGTGACGGCGTCCAGCACCTCCGGCGAGATCGTGGTCTCGATCCTTGCGTACTCATCAAGCGCGCCGGTGGTCGCGGGCTGCATCAGGTGGTTGAGCTGGGGGAACGTGCGGACGGTGACGTCGGGATTATCGGCGAGCCGTTTTCGCAGCACCGGCTCGCTCTGGGCGGGCGGCACCTGCAGGTCCTTGCCGCCGAACAGAGCCAAGACCGGGATGTCGAGTGCGTCGAGGGCCGGGCCGGGGTCGTTAGTGACGAACGATCGCATCGAGGGTTGGGTTTGCGCCCGCGCCGTGGCCTCGATCTGCTGCGGGGTCGGCCGCTGCGCCTCGGGTAGGGCTGTGGATTGCTGCTCGAGCCGCGTCCGCGCCAGCGTCTCGGCCGCCTGGTAGTCCTCCGCGCGCAGCAGGCCAACCAGCTCGCGGACATATTCCACCTGGGCCTCGATCTGCTCGGGCGGTGCGCCTGCCGCTTGGAAGAGCAACCGGTTCTGCAGAACGAGGACGTCCTCGCCGGGCACGGCCGGCCCGGACATCAGGATCACGAACGCGACGTCGTCGGACCGCTGCGCGGCCAGCGGCGCGAGGTACCCGCCCTCGCTGTGCCCGAACAGGCCAATCCGCGCGGGGTCGACCTCGGCACGACCCTTCAGGTAGGCGACACCGGCGAGGGCGTCACCGACCAGCTCCTCGTAGGTTGCCGTGGCGAGGTCTCCGCCCGACCCGCCGCCCCCGCGGTCGTCGACCCGCAGCACCGCATGGCCGGCGCGGGTGAGGGTATCGGCGAGCAGCAGGAACGGCTTGTGCCCGAAGAGAGTCTCGTCGCGGTCCTGCGCGCCGCTGCCGGTGAGCAGCAGCACGGCGGTGAACGGTCCAGCACCCTGCGGCAGCGTCAGGGCGCCCGCCAGCGGGACGTCACCGCTGCGGTAGGTGACGTCCTCGCTACGGTAGGGAAATGGAGGCTGCGGTTGCTGCGGCCGGGCG
>JBOHFU010001166.1:0-1187 GCA_050699675.1 Pseudonocardiaceae bacterium | reverse complement strand
CCGGTTCCCGCGCGGCAGCAGCGGCAACGGGCGCAACCCCCGCCGGCGCAACCAGGGCCGCAGCCCCATCCCCAGCGTCCTTGCGGCGCCGGCGGGTCACGGCACCCGCTCGCGGGCCGTAACCGACCAGGGTCGTGATCCGCCCACCGGGCCCTTCCTCGCCGATCGCGCCTGACGGCGCGGACCCGCCTGGGCCGATGTCGATCGCGATGAGTGGGCTACCCACCTGCACGGTCGCCCCGGGTTCGGCGCACAGTTCGCTGACCACCCCGGCGTAGGGGCTGGGCAGCTCAACGGCCGCCTTGGCGGTCTCGATCTCGACGATGATCTGGTTGACGGTGACGGTGTCGCCGGGCGCGACGTGCCAGGTCAGGATCTCCGCCTCGGTGAGTCCCTCGCCGGCGTCGGGCAGCAGGAAGTGCTGGATGCGGGCCATCTGCTCAGTACCTCATAACCTCAGTACCTCAGAACGCCAGCACGCGGTCGACGGCGTCGAGTATCCGATCCAGATCTGGCAGGTAGTCCTCCTCGCACTTCGCGGGCGGGTACGGGGTGTCGTACCCGGTCACCCGCAGCACCGGCGCCTCCAGCGAGTAGAAGCACTCCTGGGATACCCGGGCTGCCACTTCGGCGGTCAGGGAGGCCTCGCCGGGCGCCTCGGACACGCAGATCAACCGACCGGTGCGCCGTACCGAGTCGAACACCGGCGCGAGGTCCAGCGGAGACAACGTGCGCAGGTCGATCACCTCGAGCTGGTGGCCGTCGTGCTCGGCGGCGGTTGCGGCGTCCAGCACGGTGCGCACCATCGGCCCGTAGGCAACTACCGTCACCGTCGTACCTGCGCGCAACACCCGGGAGGTGAACAGCGGCGGTGGCGCCGAGGTGAGATCCACCGACGCCTTGTCCCAGTAGCGCCGCTTGGGCTCAAAGAAGATCACCGGGTCGTCACAGACGATCGCCTGCTGGATCATCCAGTAGGCGTCAACCGGGTTGGCGCAGGCGACAACCTTGAGGCCCGGGGTGTGGACGAAGTAGGACTCCGGGGACTCCGAATGATGCTCGACGGCGCCGATACCGCCGCCGTGCGGGATGCGCACCACCACCGGCATCCGCAGTTTGCCCTGCGAGCGGTAGTGCAGCTTGGCGAGCTGGGAGACGATCTGGTCGAAGGCGGGGAAGACGAACCC
>JBOHFU010001165.1:0-1190 GCA_050699675.1 Pseudonocardiaceae bacterium | reverse complement strand
CTCGGGCTCTACGTCTTCAGCCACGCCAACCGGTCCGGCCCGACGAACATGCACAACACGGCGATCGCCGTGAACGGCATGCACAAGATCCGCTTCGCGCAGGACCTCGCGCTGTACAACCTCACGCTCAGCGAGGAGATCGAGGGATTCGACGGCTCGGCGCACATCGAGGCATGGAACTCCGACCCGGCCTGGCAAGGAGCCCGGAAGCTCGTCGAGGCGCTGACCGCGATCGAGGACGACTGGGGTGAGTCGATGTTCGCCGCGAACGTGGTTTTCGAGCCACTGCTGGGCGAGCTGTTCCGGAGCAACCTCGTGCAGCAGGCGGCGGCCGGCAACGGAGACTTCGTGACCCCGACCATCGTGGGTGCCGGTGAGTACGACTACGCGCGGCGCGACCTGCGCATGACGATCGCGATGTTCGAGCCGCGGGCCAGCGACAAGGAGTTCGCCGAGCACAACAAGGAGATCATGCAGGGCTGGCTGTCCACGTGGGTGCCGCAGGCCCTCGAGGCCGCGCGGGCGCTGCAGCCGCTGTGGTCGCAGCCCGACTTCAAGCCGCCACGGTTCGAGGACGGCCTCGACCGCGCGAAGAACCGCTTCAGCGGAATCGTGTCCGACCTTGGTCTGCAAGTACCGAAGGAGCTGGCCCAGTGACCACGTTCAAGACAGCCGAGAGCCCGTTCAAGGCCAACAACACCGCCTCGAACATGTGCGGTTTCACGTTGATGAACAACCAGGTCGGTGCCCTGGTCGCGCAGGTGATGGCGACCAAGGACAACGTCACGGTGACACCGCTGCCCTCGATGATCCGAGTCGACGCGAAGAACCGGATGGATGTCGTGTACGCCGAGATCGACGATGCCGCCGGTGAGGAAGAGGGCTGGTTCGACTCCGCCGAGTTCGAGGAGAATATGTCGACGCACTACGGCCGCATGATCCACGAGGACGACCGGACGATCATGTTCGCCAATCCCGAGGACGCGGCGGAGTTCATCGACTTCGACCTGAAGGCGAAGTAGCCCTAGGAGCCGCCCAGCGAAAGGACCCACCACGATGTATCAGAAGGATGGCGAGAAGTACTTCGTCGTCGACACCCACTCGCACTTCTGGGATGCCAGTCGGGAGAACTGGGTACCGGGCGCCGAGAACTACGCTAAGGGCTGGATCGACTGCTTCTACGGCTACCA
>JBOHFU010001164.1:0-1191 GCA_050699675.1 Pseudonocardiaceae bacterium | reverse complement strand
GATGGAATCAGGGATCATTCGATGGATAGGTACCTGGAGAACCTTGAGAAGAACCTCGGATAATTTCAGCTCGCACCATTGGTGCGCGTGACGACGACGTCGAGAACGATACTGCCGATCTGTCACCATCTACCCTACCTGTGGCAGGTGCAGTCCTGGTCGTTCACCGGGCAGACGAGCGGGTCGTAGTCCTCGGTGAGCCGGCTCGTCACGAATGCACCGTTGGGTGGCTCCTCCACTTTCAACCATCGCGCAAGTGCCACGATCGTCACGCTCGTCGCTCCCCTGCGACGAAGCGTGAGAGCCGCGGATTGGGCGTTGCCGCCGCTGGTCCAGGTGTCCTCGATGAGCAAGACGTGACGACCTCGCACGTGGCTGCTCGCGGCGAGGGCGAACCTGTCGGCGCTGGTCACACGCTGCTCCGGATCCGCACGCTCACCAGTCAGGAGCTCGATCTCGGGTAGCGCTACCCCGGCCCGTTTCGCCACCACATGCAGTGGATGCTCGCCGGTCCGGTCGGTCCGAACGGACGGCACGAACGCCCAGGCATCGACGTCGCGTCCGAGCCGGTGCTCGATGCACCTTCCGTGGAGATCCAGAACAGCGAGCAGCAGCACGCTGAGCAGGGTCTGGTTGTGTCTGGCGGGCGCTTCGAGGTCCTTGTAGCTGTGCATGAGGTACCCGGATTGGCGTCCCCGGATCCCATAGCAGACGCAGACGACGAGGTCCGCGAGATCGTCGCCGAACTGCTGCTGGTCGCGGCGACAGCGCAGGCACAGGTCGAAGGCAGGCTTGATCGGCGTCGCGCACACCGCACACGTCAGGTGGGGCTCGCGCACCACATTGCGCAGGTAGCCGCCGACCTCCGCGACCAGCCGCTCGCGGATCGTCCTGCGCCCGATGACGGACAGGCGGCCCCCGAGGCTCATCCGTCGACGGTGAGTACGCCAGTCAGGACATCATCGAGGTCGGGGCGCAGCGCGGCGACGACGCCCAGCACCTCTTCCACACTGGACACGACATACACCCCCGGCCGGTGCTGCAACGCGGCGGCCCACTCGTTCACTCGCACCACGCAGTCACGCAGGATCACCGGCCGACCGTGCTCGACACCCACCCGCGCCTGGATTCGGGCACCGCTGGTCTCCCCCGCCTCGACGATGATGGTGGCTCGACCGTAACCGCTCATCG
>JBOHFU010001163.1:0-1193 GCA_050699675.1 Pseudonocardiaceae bacterium | reverse complement strand
CCGCCGCCGCGACGAGCTGGTGCGCGACGCGACTGGCGCACTCCGGGGGACCAGCGCACCCCAGGAGGCCAGTCCGTTCCCCCCGGCGTTCCGTTGGGAGACCTCGCCGCCGGAAGCGACGACGCAGGTGATGCAAGCGGTGCCGCCCAACCCGTCCTATCAGCCCAGTCCCTCTTACCAGCAGAATCCGGGGCAAGTCCGAGGCTTGTTCCAGCCTATCGGCAGCCCCCCCGTCGATAACCCTCCCATCGACAACCCCTCTGTTGGTAACCTCTCTGTCGACAATTCAGCGCCACCCTGGGCAAACTCGGGCCTACCCCCGATCGCTGACCAGCAGAGCGCCTGGATGCGGCAGGGTCCCGAGGTTTTCGAGACTTTCGCGTTGCAGGACCGGTCCAAGCAGATCATCGGGATCGCCGTGCTGGCGGTCCTCGTGGTGGGGCTGGTCGGCGCAGGCGTGGCCTACTTGCTGAGCGCGGGTCCCGAGCAGAACCAGGCGAGCAGCGCGCAGCCCGCCCCATCCCAGCCAGCCCCATCCGAGCCGATCACTGCCGCTCGTCAGCTGCCGGCACCACCGGCACCGAGGCCGGCGCCGGTGGACACCCCAGAGGCATTGATCGAGCCACCCGGCGAGGCTCGCGGCGGTGGCGGGCTGTTGGACCTGCCCCGGCTGCAGAGCACCGACCTGCTGCCCCAACCCATCCTGAACGCCCTGCGGGCCGGCGCGATGACCGACGGCGTGCTCAAGACCACCACCGACGATGGCAACACCATCGGGATGTTCGCTTTCACCCTGGCCGGCGAGCAGGCCGCGACTGATGTGGTGAACACGATCATCATCGTGCAGCGCGACGGCGGGCTCAAAGTCGACGAATCCCGCGCGCAGCAGGGCCTGGCGGTGCTGGGCAGTACCCCGGGCACCCGGTCGACCGTCTACCGGGGGGTCTACGTGCTCTACAACCGGGCGATCTTCCTCGAGGTGTTCGGGCCGGACTACGACGCGGTGCTGTCCACCTTCGATTCCATCGTGACCCAGCAGCTGATCTACGCGCCGCCGACGGTCCGCTGACGGTAGGCGAGCTACCTGCCGGACGTCTGCTTGGTGGCGGTGTCCAGCACGTCCTGCAGCGCGGTCCGGGCGACGTCGGGCCCGAACCGTTCCGCCACTGCAGTGGCCCCAGCCTCGGACACCG
>JBOHFU010001162.1:0-1194 GCA_050699675.1 Pseudonocardiaceae bacterium | reverse complement strand
CAGCGAGCAGGCAAAGCGTTGGTCACGCATGCTCAGCACGTCGGTCGTGCTGGCCATAGTGAGCGCCTCGGCGACCGCCGGCCGGCCGTGGAGCGCCCTCGTCCTGAACGCTCTAGAATGGCACGCCAACGCAAACCCCGGCCTACCGCGCCGAGACGTCCGCGAGCAGGGTCAGCACCACGACCCCGGCCACGATGAGCACCACCCCGCCGACTGCTACCCAGCTCAGATGCTCGCCGAACAGCACAGCGCCAGCGACCACGACCATCGCCGTCCCGACACCTGACCAGATCGCGTATGCTGGCCCCACCTGGATCGACTTCAGCGCCAAGGCCAGCATTGCGAACGATGCGCCGTAGCACAGCACAACCACGACCATGAAACCCGGGCGACGGAACCCGTCAGCCAGCTTGAGCGACAGGGTGCCGCAGACCTCGCTCACGATTGCCGCGGTGAGTAGGAACCAACCAGCCACGTGTTCCTCCTGTCATGCAGTCGCGCAATGGCTGATGCACGGTGGTCTGTGCGGGGGCGGATGCCAGTTGCATTGCGGGTCAGACCACGACCTGGGGGCGGCATGCCGGTGATCCTCACAGTCAGACCATGACCTGGGGTCGGACACACGCCGATCCTCATAGTTGCATTAGGAAGGGCGGACACGGTCGACGGCGGCCTGTGTGCGGTCAGGTGGCGAGCGCGGCTTTGGCGAAGGCTGCTGGGAATCGATGGTCCGAGTCAAGATCGAGGGCTAGCTCGTAATGTCCGCGCAGTGACGTTCGCTCTCGGCGTCCGGGTCGGGCGAAAGATGCGACGGCAGGGCGAGGGGCGCGACGGCACCAGGTGGCGGCGCACCAGCAGGCCGAGGCGTGCCTTGTCCAGCAGGACCTTGCGCCAGGCCACCGAGACGAACGCCTCCACGTCGACGGACAGCGTGACTTTCTCCGGTTCGCCGTCGGCCCCGGTCTCCTCGATGGCGGCCGCGTGGGGGAAGTGGCCAGCCGGGCGTTGCGGTGCGCGGATGAACTCCACCGCATCCAGCCACGTTGCGATCGGCGGTGGTGGCTTCCAGGTCGATGGATTCCAGGAGCGTGAACAAGGCAAGCCGGTGTGAGCGTCCGCGGGCCGCTGGCCAACCGTGACTGCGGCGCACCTTCGGCTGCAACACTCAGCTCCGCTGATGCCGGCCTTTGGGGG
>JBOHFU010001161.1:0-1196 GCA_050699675.1 Pseudonocardiaceae bacterium | reverse complement strand
GGGTTGACCTGCTGCGCGGTGCCCGTCTTGACGGCAACCTGGTAGCCGTCCAGCGCCGCCTCCGGGCTGGTCCCCTGCTGCCCACCAGGCTCGTCCTGCACGACCGCGCGCAGCATATCCCGCACGGTGCGTGCGGTCTCCGGGCTGACCACCCGGACGCCCTCGGGCTGTGGGGTCCCGGTGCGGGTGCCGTCCGGGGCGATCTCGGCGCTGACGATGCGCGGCGGGATACGCAGGCCGTCGTTGGCGATCGCCTGGTACATGCCGGCCATCTGCAGCACGGTCATCGACAACCCTTGACCGATGGGCAAGTTGGCGAAGGTGCTGCCCGACCACTGGTCACGGGGCGGCACCCGCCCTGCGCTTTCCCCGGGCAACCCCACACCGGTGCGCTGGCCCAGACCCATTCGGTGCAGCATGTCCACAAAGCGGTCCTCGCCGACCCGCTGGGCGGTGAGCAGCGTGCCGACGTTGGACGAGCGGGCCAGCACCCCGGTGAACGTGAGGTTCAGGGTGCCGTGTGACCACGCGTCGGAGACCGTCCGGTCAGCGACTCGGATGTGGCCAGGGACTCGCAGCGGGGTGTCCGGCTGCATGACGCCGCTCTCGACGGCGGCGGCGGCGGTGACCACTTTGTTCACCGAGCCCGGTTCGAAGGGTGCCGACACCGCCGGATTGGCCAACAGCTCCGGAGTTGCCGACGCGAGGTCGTTCGGGTCGAAGGTGACGTCGTTGGCCATGGCGTAGACCTCGGCGGTGCGCGCGTCGAGCACCACCGCGCTGGCCCCCTTGGCGCGGTACTTCCGTGCGAAGTCGCCGAGCATCTGCTGGAGGGTGAACTGCAAGTCGGAATCCAGGGTGAGCTCCAGGCCCGAACCGGGTACCGGCGTCCGGACGGCGCGCTCGCTGCCCGGGATGATCGTGTCCGAGCCCTCCGCGGTGTCCACCACTCGGCGACCGTCCCGGCCGGCCAGCAGGGTGTCGGCGTAGTTCTCCAGACCGACCAGTCCCCGCACTTTGCGCTCGTCGGCCCGCCAGTTCGCCACTCCCAGGACGTTGGCGGCGAGCTCACCGCCGGGGTACTGCCGGATCTCCCGGTGCTCCGCACTGATTTCCGGGAAGTCCTGCTGGATCGCCCTGGCCTGGGCCGGCCGCACGAATGGTGCGAGCAGCACCGTGGTGCGGTCGCTGCGTAG
>JBOHFU010001160.1:0-1196 GCA_050699675.1 Pseudonocardiaceae bacterium | reverse complement strand
CAGCCAGCTCATCGCCGGCCGGACTGCCGACGCGGTGGTGAGCCTGCACTGCGCGCTCGAACAGCTCGACGACCGAGCGGGCAAACAGCGATCCGTGGTCTTGCTCGACCTCGCGGTCGCGCATGCCACGACCGACACCGAGCACGGGATGGACCTCGCCGCGCAGGCCTTCGACCAGCTGGAACGTGAGCCTTATGGCACTGCCCACGGGCGGATCCCGGCGTTGCGGCGTGCGTTGGAAGGCACTCCACAGGCGCGGGTGCTGGACGAGCGGGTGCGGTTGTTGCCGGCTATTGGTTAGCTCTGGTGCGCGTTGTACTCCCGGATCAGGCCGGGGAGCTCGGCGAGCCCGGTCAGGCGGAACAGGCACCGGCTGCTCACGGTCTCGTCCTCGACGATGAAGCCCCACGGGCCGCGGCGGATCAGCGCGGTACTCATACCGGCGTGCTGTGCTGGCCGGATGTCGTTGTCCAGCCGGTCCCCGACATAGACTACCGACCCGGCCGCGCAGCCGGCCTCCTCAATCACCCGGGCGAAGAACGCAGGCGAGGGCTTCTCCACTCCCCACCCGTCCGAGGTGCCGATAACGTCCACTGGCAGGTCGAGCGCCTTCAAGATCCGCTCCGCGCGAGCGGTCTGGTTACCGGCCAGGCCAACCCGCAACCCCATCTGCTGCAGCTCGCCCAGGCATGGCCACGCATCGGGGTAGAGGTTCTCCTCGGCGAAAATCTCGGCTTGGCCGGCACCAGCCCGGCGCTCCCGCTCGGTCCCCAGGTCGAAGCCTGGCCGGAAGTACTGGAACGTGTCCCGGTAGTCACCACCGCGAGCGATCACCGCGCCGAACACCGCCGAGAACGTGTGTCGCGGCACGCCGAGCCAGTCGGACCAGGTGCCGTACTCCCGGGTCTCGTCGACGATCGTCTCCCCCACGTCGAAGAACACCGCCTCGATCCGTGGCACACCGCCTCCTAACAGTTGGATGGAAAATCCCGCCGCGCCTCTGAACTCAGATGGCGGCTCTGCGCAGGACGGCGTATGAGAGCGGTTCAGGCCGCGACGATGGTGAACGCGTTGATCGCCGATGGCACCGGAATGGGGTCGCCGTGCTCACGCATGACCTCCAGGTGGCCGGCGATCGCTTCACGCATCAGGGCGACGCATTCCTCGTAGGTGGCAGCGGCGGCAACACAGCCCAG
>JBOHFU010001159.1:0-1196 GCA_050699675.1 Pseudonocardiaceae bacterium | reverse complement strand
ATGCGACGCGTCCTGTGCAACGTATCACCGAGGGCAATACACTTGCGCTCCTGATGACCGTCACCGAGCGCGACCTCCGCCTGCAGGCGCAGGAGATCGTGGCGCATATCCGGGCGCTGCGCCGCGATCTGCTCTGCGCCAGCGCTGACGACATCGCGCGCAGCGGACTGACCGGCCCGCAGGTGAGCGTCATGGCCCACCTCGTGATGAATGGTCCGGCCACGGTGACCGAGCTGGGCCGTGAGCTGGGCATTGGCCACAGCACGGTCTCCGGGATCGTGGACCGGCTGCAGGCGCGCGGCCTCGTCCAGCGCATCCAAGACAATGCTGACCGCCGCTACACGCGCATTTCGGTCACCGAGAAAGTGGACCGGTACGTCGAGAACCTGGAGGTCGGAGCGTTCGGCCGGCTGGCGACCGCGTTGGGCAACGCCACCGGCGAGCAACGCCGCACGATCTGTGACGGGCTTGCTCTGCTGCGCCAACTGCTGAGCTGACGTCAGTCTCCGTTGCCGCGGTTGTGCTCGGCTAGGCTGCGCCGCCGCCATGTCCTTCGCCAGCCCGCTGTTCCTGTGGTACTTCATGCCGGCCGTGCTCGCGGCCGTGTTGATCGCGCCCCGGGGGTGGCGCAATGGCGTCGTGGCAACCGCCAGCCTGGCCTTCTACGCGGTCGGGGCGGGCCCGACGACGCTGTTGCTGCTGGCGTGCATGGTCGTCAACTACCTGGTGGGCCCGGCGTTGGAGCCCGACGACTGGGACCTCGAACCGCAGCAGCGCCGCCACTGGCTGCGTGGCGTCGTCGCCTTCGACGTCGCGGTGCTGGTCGTGTGGAAGTACGCCGGCTTCGCCAGCACCCAGGCTGCCGGGCTCGCGTCGCTCACCGGGCTCGCCCTGCCGGTCGTCGAGCTCGCGCTGCCGATCGGGATCTCTTTCTACACCTTCCACCACATCTCCTACGTGGTGGACGTCTACCGCGGTGAACGGCCGGCGTTGCGCGATCCGGTCTCGTTCGTCACCTATATCGCGATGTTCCCCCAGCTCGTCGCGGGGCCGATCGTGCGGTACCGCGAAATCGCCGACCAGCTCGGGCAGCCGCGCAGCCACCGGTTAGACGACATCGCCGCCGGGCTCCCACGCTTTGCCCTCGGTCTGATCAAGAAGGTCGTGATCGCGGACTCGCTGGCACCGGTGGTGGA
>JBOHFU010001158.1:0-1199 GCA_050699675.1 Pseudonocardiaceae bacterium | reverse complement strand
CGCCCACGGGTTGGACTGCCGAAGGAACTGCTGCACGCCGGGATCGAAGATGTATGAGGCGGCCAGCTGGTGGTACATCCAGTCCTCCACCACGCCGGCCGTGGCGTCGAAGCCGAACAGGTAGTCGACGGTGGCGGCCAGCTCGAAGCCGCCCTTGTAGCCGTGCCGTTGCATCGCGGCGATCCACCGCGGGTTGACCACCCGGGAGCGGAAGACCCGGCGGGTCTCCTCGGCCAACGACCGGGTCTTCACGGCGTGCGGCACCGCGGAGTCACCCACGTAGGCTGCCGGGTCGCTGCCGGTCAAGGAGCGCACCATGGCGACCATCCCGCCGTGGTACTGGAAGTAGTCGTCGGAGTCAGCGATGTCGTGTTCGCGGGTGTCGACGTTCTTGGCGGCCACCGCGATGCGGCGGAAGGCGTGCTCCATGTCGGGCCGCGCGGCGGCACCGTCGAGCCCCCGCCCGTAGGCGTAACCCCCCCAGGTGGCGTAGACCTCGGCGAGGTCGGCGTCGGTGCGCCACTGCCCGCTGTCGATCAGCGGTAACAGCCCGGCGCCGTACGCGCCGGGTTTGGAACCGAAAATCCGGGTGCGGGCCCGGCGGTCGTCGCCGTGCGCGGCGAGGTCGGCCCGGTAGTGCGCGGCAACGTAGTTGTCCGCAGCCGGTTCATCGAGCCGGGCGACCGTCTCGATAGCGTCGTCGATCAGCGCCACCACGTGCGGAAAGGCGTCCCGGAAGAAGCCGGAGATGCGCAGTACCACGTCGATCCGGGGTCTGCCCAGCTCGCTGAGGCCGACTACCTTCAGACCGGTGACCCGGCGTGAGGCATCGTCCCAGGTCGGGCGGACGCCCAGCAGCGCCAGCACCTCGGCGATGTCGTCACCCTGGGTGCGCATCGCTGACGTGCCCCAGACGGTGAGACCCACTGAGGCGGGCCAGGTACCAGTGTCGGCGCGGTGCCGGTCGAGCAGTGAATCAGCCAGCGCGGCCCCCACCTCGAAGGCGTTGCGCGACGGGATGGCCTTGGGGTCGACGGAATAGAAGTTGCGACCGGTGGGTAGCACCGATACCAGCCCGCGGGTGGGTGAGCCGGACGGTCCGGGCTCGACGAACCGGCCGTCCAGGGCGCGCAGCACGTTGGTGATCTCGGCGGGGGTGCCGGCCAGCCGGGGCACCAGCTCGGTGCAGCCGAACCGCA
>JBOHFU010001157.1:0-1200 GCA_050699675.1 Pseudonocardiaceae bacterium | reverse complement strand
GATCGCTACGACCCGAACCGCATCCTTACCCCCGGCCAGGGAATCTTCCCGCCATGACGCTAGTGTCCTGCGCCGGGAATTCGGGAGATAAGTTCTAGACTGGGGTATGCCGAGAACTGGGCGCCCGAAGGCGGAGCTTTCACTGGTGCAGGACGAGCGTGAGCAGTTGCTGCGGTGGTCTCGTCGGGCCACGTCGTCGCAGGCGTTGGCGTTGCGGTCCAAGATCGTGTTGTCGTGTGCGGAGGGCTGGGATAACAAGTCGGTCGCGGCGAGGCTGGGGTGCGCTGAGGCGACGGTGGGCAAGTGGCGTCGGCGGTTCGTCGCGAAACGGCTGGACGGACTGCTCGACGAGCCTCGGCCCGGCGGGCCGCGCAGCATCAGCGACGAGCAGATCGAGCAGGTCCTGGTGGCGACGCTTGAGCGGACACCCAGGGACGCGACCCACTGGTCACGGGCGTCGATGGCCGCCGAGGCCGGGCTGTCGCGGTCCACGGTCGGGCGGATCTGGCGGGCGTTCGGGCTCAAGCCACATCTGGTCGACACCTTCAAGCTGTCCAGTGATCCGTTGTTCATCGAGAAGGTCCGCGACGTGGTCGGGCTCTACCTCGACCCGCCCGAGCGGGCCCTGGTGCTGTGTGTGGACGAGAAGTCCGGCATCCAGGCGCTGGACCGGTCCGCGCCGGTGCTTCCGATGATGCCGGGCATGCCCGAACGACGCACCCACGACTACGTCCGCTCAGGCACCACGACGTTGTTCGCGGCGTTGGACGTGGCCACCGGCCAGGTCATCGGGTCGCTGCACCGCCGGCGCCGCGCGATCGAGTTCAAGAAGTTCCTGATCAAGATCGACAACGAGGTGCCCGCCGAGCTGGACGTCCATCTGATCTGCGACAACCTGTCGACTCACAAGACCCCAGCGATCACGGCCTGGCTGGACGCGCACCCCCGCTTCCACATGCACTTCACCCCGACCAGCTCCTCCTGGCTCAACCAGGTCGAACGCTGGTTCGGCCTGCTCACCGACAAGCAGATACGACGAGGCGTCCACAAGAACATCCAGGCCCTGGAAAGAGACATCCGGGCATGGATCACGACCTGGAACGACAACCCGCGACCCTTCGCCTGGACCAAGACCGCCGACGAGATCCTCGAACGACTGGCCTCATATATCCAACGGATTCCCGGCGCGGGACACTAGCG
>JBOHFU010001156.1:0-1201 GCA_050699675.1 Pseudonocardiaceae bacterium | reverse complement strand
GTGCGGGCCGCCGCGGCGCAGCTCGCCGCGCATGCGCCGGCCGGGCCGGTCGGCGAGCTGCTGGAGAAGGTCGCCTCCGGGGTTCCGGCGGAGGGTATGGAGTCGCTGATCCCGGTGTTGGTGGGGCCGGAGCTGGCGCTGCTTACCGATGCGATGCCGCCCGGCACCCATGTGCTGCTGGCCGATCCGGAGCGGATCCGGGCCCGGGCCGCCGACTTGGTCCGCACCGGGGAGGAGTTCCTGGAGGCGTCCTGGATGGTCGCCGCGGGCGGTGGTGCCGCGCCGGTCGACGTCGCGGCCCTGGACCTATCCGCGTCGGCTTACCGCAATCTTCCCGACGTCGCCGAGCATGCCCGCGCGACCGGGGTGGCGTGGTGGACGCTGAGCCCGCTGACCACCGACACCGAGGGCCCGTTGCGGTTGCAGATCACCCCCGCGCAGCCCTACCACGGCGACGTCGCGCGCGCCTTCGCCGACCTTCGCGCACACACCGCCACCGGGGGCGCGGCGGTGCTGGTAGTGCCCGGCACCGGCACCGCACAGCGCGCCTGCGAGCAGTTACGCGACGCCGAGGTGCCCGCGGTGCACGCCGCCGAGGGGCTGCTGGAGCCACCCGCTGCGGGCACCGTCACGGTGGTCCGCGGCACCCTGGAAGACGGCTTCCTGGCCCCCGCGCTGGGGCTGGCGGTGCTCACCGAGACCGACATCACGGGCGCGCGAGGCGGCACCGGCAGCCGGGACATGTCGAAGATGCCGGTCCGCCGCCGCAACGCCGTCGATCCACTGGCGCTGCAACCAGGCGATCACGTGGTGCACGAGCAGCACGGCATCGGCCGGTTCCTGGAGATGGTGGAACGCACCGTCGGCGGGTCCACCCGGGAGTACCTGCTGGTGGAGTACGCGCCGAGTAGGCGGGGGCACCCCGGGGACCGGTTGTTCATCCCCACCGACCAGCTCGACCAGGTCACCCGCTACGTGGGCGGCGAGCTACCGACGCTGAACAAGCTGGGCGGGTCGGACTGGGCCAAGACCAAGGGCCGGGCCCGCAAGGCGGTCAAGGAGATCGCCGCGCAGCTGGTGCAGCTCTACGCGGCGCGCCAGTCCGCCCCGGGGCATCCATTCGGGCCGGACACCCCATGGCAGGCTGAACTCGAGGACGCTTTCGTCTACACCGAGACACCCGACCAGCTCGCCGCGATCA
>JBOHFU010001155.1:0-1201 GCA_050699675.1 Pseudonocardiaceae bacterium | reverse complement strand
AAGGTGATCAAGGTCGGCCTGCTCCGCCGACCGGCGTCGGAACCGTCGCAGCGCATCGGTTCCTTGGTGATCAACCCAGGTGGTCCTGGCGGGTCTGGTATGAGCGCGGCGGCCGGCAAGGCCGGCGATATCGGGGACAACGACTTGGGCCGGCGGTTCGACTTCGTGGGCTTCGATCCACGTGGTGTCGGCTCCAGCGAACCGAAGGTTCAATGCCGGACCGCGGCCGAACGCGACGCCGAACGCCTGATGAACCTCAACGTCGACACCTCACCGGCCGGTGTAGAGCGAACCGAGAGCCAGTTCAAGGCCAACAACGCCGGGTGCGTCAGCCGTACCGGCACCGACGTACTCGCCAATATCGGCACCCGCGAGGTCGCCCGAGACCTGGATGTCATGCGGTCGGCCCTTGGCGATACGAAGCTGACCTATCTCGGCTACTCCTATGGCACCCGCATCGGTACCCGCTACGCCGAAGAATTCCCCGGCAATGTCCGGGCGATGATTCTCGACGGCGCCCTCGATCCGGCCCAGGATCAGGTTTCCCAGCTCATCGACCAAGGTCGAGGGTTCCAGCAAGCTTTCGACGCGTTCGCGGCATGGTGCGCAGGCCGCGCTGACTGCGCCTTGGGGCAGGACAAGAACCAAGCCGTGAACACCTTCCAGGCTCTGGTCCGCCCGCTGATCGACAACCCGGTGGGTGTGTCCGACGGGCGCAAGCTGTCTTACACCGACGCCACGATCGGCACCGTCCAAGCGCTGTACGTGCCCCAGCTATGGACGCCGCTGAACAGCGGCCTGCAGGAGCTTGTCCAGGGCCGCGGGGAGATCCTGATGCGCCTCGCCGACCTCTACAACGGGCGTTCGCCCGATGGCACCTATTCCACCCAGATGGATTCCTTCCAGGCTGTCCTGTGCGTCGACAATCCGGCCGTCACCGACCCGAACGTAGCGCGCGATATCGATACCCAATACCGGCGCGTCGCGCCATTCCTCGACACCGGACAACCACCTTCTGCCGCTCTCGACAGCTGCGCGTTCTGGCCCGTGCCGCCCACCGGCGGACCCCACGAGCCACAGACCACCGGTCTGCCACCGGTAGTGGTGATCTCCACGACGCAGGATCCCGCAACCCCGTATCAGGCCGGGGTCAACCTCGCCGAAGACCTCAAAGCACGCCTGCTGACCTTCGATGGGACCC
>JBOHFU010001154.1:0-1204 GCA_050699675.1 Pseudonocardiaceae bacterium | reverse complement strand
CACTGTAGGCCGCAGGTCAGGGTTGCAATGGCATCGGCTTGGGCGGCCGTCTCACTCTCCGGTGCAGCCGCGGAATCGCTTGACCTCACTGCGGCGACGCGAGTCAGGATGGCTCTGTCGTCCTCGAGGTGCTCCGGGTGAAACCCCGCTTCCGTGAAGGCCCAGCCACAACCTGCCTGCAGGCCTGCGCGTGGTCGGTCAGGTCCAGTTTAAGCCCAATCACGAGCTGCCCGACGATGAGCCGCGGGAACTGGAGCACGCCGTACCGAGGGCATTTCCTGCCGAGCCCGAAGGCGAGGGCAGAGAGCACCTGCGGTACAGAGGCATGCCTGTGGGCTTCGAAGTCCAGCCGGGCACGCGGAACCCGCTGATCGAGCAATTCATCCAGCGCTGACAGCAGGGCCGTCTTGCCTGCGCCCCGGAATCCCTCGACCACCAGGATCGGGAAGCGCTGGTTCCGCAGGGAACGACCCACTTCCTCGCGCGGCATGAGTTCGCGAACGAGCCTGATCGCCGGTTTTCGACCGTAGACCCGATCACTGTGGACCACCACGAGGGCCTGACCTCCGTTTCGGACGTGGCCGACCAGGTTGTGTCACGGTACAGGTTGGAGACCATCGCTTCGCCCTGTGCTTTGCCCGGTTAGTCGGCCCGCTCATTCCTCCGTCGGCCTGCGCAGCCGCTTGGTGAGCGTCCGGCGGCGCTTGTCGGCCAGCCGACGCTCGCGCGCGGCCCGGGAGGGGCGGGTCGGGCGGCGCGCCGGCGGGTCCGGAGCCAACGCCTGGCGAAGCATCGCGGCGAGCCGGATCCGGGCGGCTTCCCGGTTACGCAGCTGGGAGCGGTACTCGGCGGCCACCACCGTCAGCACCCCTGCGACCAGCCGACCGGACAGCCGCTCCAGCACGCGGGCCCGCTGGTGTTCGGTGAACGCCGTGCTGGCCGCCACGTCGAAGACCAGTTCGACGCGCGAATCGGTGGTGTTCACTCCTTGGCCGCCCGGCCCGCTGGCTCGAGAAAAGCGCCACCGCAGCTCGGCCTCCGGGATCGAGACCGAGCCGCGTACCGGTAGCGCGTCGGGCATGTACCCAGCATGCCCTGCCGCGAGGCGTCAGCCCTCGGAGCTGGACTGCATTCCGGCGGAGATCAGGTCCATTACCGAGGAGTCGGCCAGCGTGGTGACGTCGCCGATCTCCCGGTTCTCCGC
>JBOHFU010001153.1:0-1204 GCA_050699675.1 Pseudonocardiaceae bacterium | reverse complement strand
GACGACCGTCCAGCAGCACTGAGGCGGTGGCGGCCACCATGGCGTCGCTGTCCAGGGTTGCCTCCAGAGCGGCCAGCCACCCCGGCTCCGGCTCGGCGTCGTCGTTGAGCCACGCCATGAACGGGGTCTTGACTTGAGGTAACGCGGCGGCCAGCGCGCCGGCGTAGCCGGTGTTGCGGGTCATCCGCAGCACCCGGGGGCGCAGCGGGTGGGCCGCGATCTCCTCAGCGGTTCCGTCGGTCGAGGCGTTGTCGACCACCAGCAGCCGGTGCGACCGGGTCTGGGTGGCCAGCGCGTCCAGGCAGCGCCCGATCAGACCGCGGCCTCGCCAGGTGACCACCACCACCGTGGTTCGAACGCCTGCGGACACGGTGCGCGACGGTACCCGTGCCACGCTGCGCGCCCGTGCCACACTTCGCGGCGTGCCGAAGCTGGTGGTGCTGCTGGAGCAGCTAGTCGCGCCGGTGCCGGGGGGTACCGGGCGGTACTCCCGCGAGCTCACGGCGGCGCTGGCGGCGACCGCGCCGGCTGGCTGGACGGTGGGCAGCGCGGTGGCCCGGCACGCCGACCCCACCGCGGCCATGATCCCCGGAGTGGAAGGGCCGCAGGTGTTACCGCTGCCCCGCCGGGCGCTCGTCGCCGCCTGGGAGTCCGGCGTCGGGCTGTGGCCGGGTGGCGACACCGTGCACGCCCCGACACCGCTGGCCCCACCCGGGCCCCGCCGTGGTTGCGATCTGGTGGTCACGGTGCACGACACGGTGCCCTGGACCCATCCCGATGGGCTGACCCGGCGCGGGGTCGGCTGGCACCGCCGGATGATCGGGCGAGCGGCCCGTCGGGCGGGTGCCCTGGTGGTACCCACCGCCGCGGTCGCCCACGAGTTGCCGCGGTACGTGCCCTGCCAGGTCCCGGTGCACGTGGTCGGGGCAGGGGTCAGCCGGACGGTGGCGCGTCCTCCGCAAGAGGCCGATGAGATCGCCGGACGGTTTGGCCTGCCGCCGCGGTACGTGCTGGCGATCGGCACCCTCGAACCCCGCAAGGGGATCGACACGCTGCTCGCCGCGCTGGCCGTGCCGGATGCGCCAGATCTGCCAGTGGTGCTGGCCGGTCAGCCCGGCTGGGGGCGGGTCGATCCGGCTTCGCTCGCCAGGCAGGCCGGGCTGGACCCGGGCCGGGTGCACGTGCTGGGCCGGATCAGCGACCC
>JBOHFU010001152.1:0-1204 GCA_050699675.1 Pseudonocardiaceae bacterium | reverse complement strand
CCCCACATCAGCAGCACCGGGTTGGTCGCGGACAACCGCACCGACCCGTCGGGCAGCTCCGCGAACCGCGATGCCGCCAGCTGGACCCCGTCGACCTGGTGGCCCGCCTCCTGCAGCGCCGCACGGCAGGGCGCGAGGCGGTCCAGCGCGGCCAGCGCGACCACGACGCGGGACGATGCCTGTGCGGCTGCCCGCACCACCTCCGGCCCTCCCCCGCCGACGAACACCGCGTCGGGTTCGGGCAACCCCGCCAGCACAGCCGGGGCCTGTCCCTCGATCACCCGGACGTCCACCCGGTGCGCACTGGCGTTGGCCACCAAGCGAGCGCACTGCGCGGGATCCTGCTCGACGGCGACCACGGCGGCGCCGAGCCGGGCGCATTCCACCCCGACCGAACCCGACCCGGCTCCCAGATCCCACACCAACCGGCCCGGCCCGGGGGCTAGCCGCGCCAAGGCCAGCGCCCGAACCTCCGATTTGGTGATCATCCCGTCGCGGTGGGAGAACTCCGCCTCGTCCAATGCCCAGCCGGCCGCGGGGGGCACCGGTTCGCCGCCGGCGATCCAGCCGCGAGCGGGCACCGCGTGTGGGTCGGCCAGGCATAGCACGACATGCGGGTCGCGGACCGGCCCGCCGTCGAAGCGTCGCACCCGCTCGTCGGGACCGCCGAGGTCCTCGGCGACCAGGATGCTGCGGTGCCAGCCGGCCAGCCCGGCGACGATCTCGGGGGCACTCGCGCCAGGTGCGGTGAGCACGGCGACGGCGGGATGGGCCCGGCAGACGTTGAGCGCACCGCGCAGTGACCTGCCGTGCGCCGAGACCACGGCGACGTCGTCCCAGGAACGGCCCAGCAGCGCGAACGCCCGCGCCACGCTGGACCGCGCCGGCAGCACCACCGGTCGCAGACCGCGCTTGCGCAATGCCCGCACGACGCCGAAGAAACCTGGATCGCCGCTGGCCAGCACCACCGTGGGCGAACCACTCGGTAACTCGTCAAGTTCCGCAGGCCCGAGCACGGCGGCATCCGCGGGCACCGGCACGGCGGCGAGCTGGTATGGCGCGCCGACCACGACCTGCGCGCCGGCCAGCGCCTGCGCCGCGCCGGGCGGCAGCACGGCGCCGTCCAGCCCCACCACGGTGACGCTCATCGCACCCAGTCCGGCTCGGTCGCGGCGACCACCCGCTGCCCGGCGAAGTCGACCAT